>JAKPUV010000963.1 GCA_029554925.1 Candidatus Hydrogenedentota bacterium
GCACTCGCGGACATAGGGGAACGGCGGCAGGCCGCCCTGCACGATGTCCTCCACGAACCGGTTGACCGCCAGCGACCACTCCAGGGCGGTGTGCATGTCCGGCTCGTCGTCGGCGGAATGGGCGGCGCAGTAGGCCTTGAGCGCCGGGTTGCCCAGCTTGGTCTCGTTCTCCACCCAGCGGCGGAGGTTGGGCATGGCGGGCAGGGCGATGCCGCGGGCCATGGGGGCGTCCCACTCGGCCAGCAGGTCCACGGTCATGAGCAGGGCCGGAAAGCGGTTGACGCCGCGCCATTTTGAGTAGAGGTTCACAAACTCGGCGGCGGCGCGGGCGTACTTGGAAACGGCCTGGAGGCCCCAGTACTTGATGATGTTGGGGATGAAGCACTCCTTGTGCTTGATCTCCATGGTGTCAAACGCGCATCCGTCGGAGTCTATGGCAATGAGGAAGTCGTTCCGGGGCTTCCATTCCTTCAACGCGGCAACAGGATCGCTCATGTCAGCACCTTTCCTAAGGGGTTGTGGCGGTTCTTGGAGACTTGCGGCTTGCTCAGACTCCGGAGAAGGCGGAGAAACCGCCGTCCACGGGCAGCACGATTCCGGTGACAAAACGCGACGCGTCGCTGGCTAGCCAGACGGCGGCCCCGACGAGGTCCCCGGGCGCGCCGTAGTGGCCCATCGGGGTGTGCGCCATGATGGTCTCGCCGCGCGGCGTGGGCTTTCCGGTGTCCTTGTCCACCAGCAGGAAGCGGTTCTGGTCGGTGAGGAAGAACCCCGGGGCGATGGCGTTGACCCGGAGTTTCTGGTTGTACTCCTGGGCAAGATGGACGGCCAGCCACTGGGTGAAATTGCTCACCGCCGCCTTGGCCGCGCTGTACCCGGGGATGCGGGTCAGGGGGCGGAAGGCGTTCATGGAGGAGATGTTGATGATGACCGCCCCGTCGGCGTTGCCGCGCATGGCCTGGAGGAACACCTGTGAGGGCACGATGGTGCCGCCCACGAGATTCAGGTCGAAGA
>JAKPUV010000965.1 GCA_029554925.1 Candidatus Hydrogenedentota bacterium
CGGGCCAGCGCCACCGCCGCGTCGTAGGCCGCCCCCGAGAGGGCCAGGTCCGCGGCGTGGCGGGCGCCGCCGCGCCCCGTCGGCCGGAAGCGGTACAGGTGCCAGGCGTGCAGGGGTCCGCCGTCTTCCACATGGCGGTTCAGCCGCGCCGCGATGCCGCCGATCTCCCGCACGTTGAGGGCGTTCACCACGGTGGACACCGTCACCTCGCGCCCGGCGGCGCGGAGCTCCTCCAGCCGCCGCAGGATCAGCCGGTGGTGGCCGCCCGCCCCGCGCGGCCCCGAAGGCCGCAGCCGGTCGTGCGTCTCCGCCGTTGCGCCGTCCAGGGGGAGCACATAGCGGTCCACGGCGCCGAACCCGGTGTAATCCGGCGGCAGCAGGCGGCCGTTGGTGCCGAGCTGCACCAGAAAGCCCCGCGCCTTGGCCGCGCGGGCCGCCGCGCGCCAGTCATGGGGCCATTCCGTGGGCTCCCCGCCGCCGATGACCACCTCCTCAAACCCCCGGTCCTCCAGCAGGTCCAGGGTCCGGCCGAACAGCGCGGGGGTCATGCCCTCCAGCGCCGTGTCGGAGACGCAGAAGAGGCAGCCCATGGCGCAGCCGCCGTGCAGAAACACGACGGCGATCCGGCGCTCCGCGCCGCGGACGGGGGGGTAGGGCAGGGGAATTTCGGGCATGTCGCGGGGAAGTATACCACTCATTTCGGGGCGATGGTGTCCAGTTCCACCAGCTCCTCCGGCGTGAACGCGGGTCCGTCGAGCGCGGCGACGCACTCGCGGACCTGTTCCGGCGTGCGCGCGCCGATGAGCGCGCTCGTGACCCGCGGGTCGCGCAGCACCCACGCGAGCGCCGCCTGCGCCAGCGACTGCCCGCGCCGTTTGGCGACGGCCGACAGCCGCCGCGCCTGGTCCACCCGCTCCGGGGTCACCTGGTCGGGCTGGAGATAGCCGTCGGGGTCCGCCGCCCGCGACACCGGCGGGATCGGCGCGGCCGGGTCGAGGTACTTCTCCGACAGCAGCCCCTGCGCGAGGGGCGAGAACACGATGACGCCCGTGCCCGCCGCGGCGGTGTGCTCCAGCAGGTCGTCCTCAATCCACCGGTCGAAGAGGTTGTAGCGCGGCTGGTGGATGGTGACGGGGGCCCACCCGCGCTCGCACACCGTGCGCACCGCCTCCAGGAAGCGCGCGCCGCGGTAGTTGCTCACGCCGGCGTAGAGCGCCTTGCCCTGGCGCACCGCCTGCTCCAGCGCCGACAGCGTCTCCTCCAGCGGCGTGTCCGGGTCCGGCCGGTGCGAATAGAAGATGTCCACATAGTCCAGGCCCATGCGGCGCAGCGACTGGTCCAGGCTCGCCAGCAGGTATTTGCGGCTGCCCCACTCCCCGTAGGGCCCCGGCCACATGCGGTAGCCCGCCTTCGTCGAGACGATCAGCTCGTCCCGGTGCGCCGCGAAATCCTCCTTCAGGATGCGCCCGAACCGCTCCTCCGCGCTCCCCGGCTCCGGGCCATAATTGTTCGCCAGGTCGAAATGCGTGACCCCCAGGTCAAACGCCGTCCGCAGCATGGCGCGGCATGCGTCATGGTCCGCCCGCGTCCCGAAATTGTGCCACAGCCCCAGCGAGATCTCCGGCAGCAGCAGCCCGCTCTGGCCGCAGCGGCGGTACTTCATGTGGTCGTAACGGTTCTCGGCAAAGCCCATGATCCGCGCCTCCTTTGGTTCTCAGGGAACATTGAACCATAACGCGCCGCCCCAATGAAACACTCCCGCGTGAAACGAGTCGTGCTGAGAAGGTGTGGCGGGCAGTCGGACCGGTCCGACCAGTCCGACTTGTCCGACGGGCGGGATCGGCACTCCCTTCCCCGGACAGTTCGATCCGACCGATCCGACGGATCCGTCCGATTGGTCGGATCAGCCGCCCCATCCCCCGCAGCCGAAAGGGTCAAGCATGCCTCTGGTTTCCATTTCCATCGCCTCGATCTACACCCGCAACGGCGCGCCTGTGCCGCTGCCCGCGCGCATGGCGCGGTGCGCGCCGGACCTTCATGGCGCGCTGCTTGCCCTTGACGCCGAGGTTGCCCGGCGCGGCGGCGCGCTGCGCCTTTCCGATCTCTTCCGTTCGGCGGAGATGCAGGACCGCGCGCACGCCGACTGGAAGTCGGGCCGCAAGCGCGCCTTCAGCCCGCCCGCCGGACAGAGCCTCCACGAGGCGGGCCGCGCCTTTGATCTGGACCTCGCCGCGCTCCGCATGCCGCTTGCGGAGTTCTGGCGGCTGGCCGCGCCCCACGGCGTCGTGCCGGTCATCGGGACGCCCTGCGCCACCTCCCTCGAGGCGTGGCATTTTGAGCGCCCCGGGAGCCATGCGGGGGTCCGGGACTACTGCGCGACGCCCGACGGCGCGGTGCGGGGCGTCTCCGCCCGCCGGGTGATGGCGGAGAGCGCCCTGCTGGCCCTGGGGCTCCGCGTGCCGCGTCTCGGCAGCCGCCAGCAGGAGGGCTTCGTCCAGACCGCACTCATCCGGCTGGGCGCGGCCCCCGGTCCCGTGGACGGCATCGTTGGCCGCCGGACCCGCGCCGCCCTGGAGACCTTCGGCCTGGAATGGGCCGATCCGGCGCACACGGTGCGGAGACTTGAGCACCTCCTCCGGGCGCGCTTTCCCGAAGAGCACGGTGTTTCGGGCACGCCGCAATGAGCGTGGGCGGCGTCCGGTATTTCGCACTTCGCGCAGGCGTGTGGTATACTTGCCGCCGTCTGCCGCCGCCCGCCGGCACGCGGACAGACCACGCCCGGG
>JAKPUV010000971.1 GCA_029554925.1 Candidatus Hydrogenedentota bacterium
CATCAGCCCACCCACCTGGCCCTGGAAGTACAGGCACATGCCGCCGACGCCGGGCATTCCGTTCGGTTCGGGCACGCCCTTCTCGACGCCCTCGCGCAGGAAGTGCGGGAAGTCGCTCGTGAGCAGCGGGTTCTTGCTGCCGACGGTCTCCGGGTGGTTCCCCCAGCAGAGCATGGTGGCGATGGTCTCCGCCGTGGCGGGGTCCTCGAAGCGGGCGATGCGGACCACGTTGTCGTAGACGTGGGGGATGCGGCTGTCGTCCACATAACCCTCCGGCCCCGCGGTCACCTCGGCCATGTGCCCCTTCGCGGGGCGCAGGTTCCGGACCGCCTCCTCCGCCGCCTCGACCACCGACCGCTTCACCAGCTCCATGTACCCGTAGTCGAAGCGCCAGTACGGCTTCTCCAGCCCGACACTCCAGATGCCCATCGTGTCGGGGGCCTCGTGGTCATGGGTGGACGACACCACGAGGTGGTCTATCTTCAGCGACGGGTCCAGCCGGTTCCGCATGTCAATGATCTTCTCGGCGAATATGCCGATGCTGTCCACCGTCACCAGCACCACGCGCACCCCGTTGTTCTCGAACGCGATGGCGCGCGCCCACAGCGGGTCGTGGACGCCCTGCGCGGGCCGGTTGTTCCCGAATCCGGCGATCCACACCGCGTCCAGCTTGCCGTTCTTGTTCGTGTCCTCGAAGCAGTCCCCCTTCTTGGGGTTGTACTTGTTGTCCCCGTCCTTGTCCACGAACTTGTCATAGGCGTCGAGGACCGGCGTGATGTCGCGCTTCGCCACGCCCACGAGCAGCGGCGTTTCCGGCGGCGCGCCCTGGAGCGAACCGGCCTTTGCGAAGTCGAGGCTGTAGTCCGGATACGGCCCGCCGGACTTCAGGTACCAACGCCCCAGGGCGAGGACGGCAACCAGCAGCACGAGACACACCCCTGCGGCGAGGATGAGGGCGGCAATCTTCAGCAGGCGTTTCATGAAAGGCTCCTTTTGGCGGGAATCCAGGATGACGGGGCCGCCGTCCCGGAAATGCGGGGGACGGCGCGGCGGCTAGTTTACCTCTTTCGCCAGGGCCGATGACAGATCGGCGGCCACGGCGGTGAAGTAGGCGCTCTTTCCGGTCCGGACGTTATAGCGCCCCGTGACGGTCTCCAGATGGCTCCAGTTCCTCCAGATGCGGATGTTTTCCGGCTTCGCCAGGGTGTGTGCCGCGATGACGTCCAGGTTCGGCCGGAGCGGGGTGTCCGGGAGTGTCCGCCCCAGCACGGTCCGCGTCTCAAAGACAGGCGCGGTCTGCCGCCCGTCCAGGAACACCTGGCTTTGCATCGGGATGAACCCGTCGTTCAACTGGTAGGCCCCCATCGGCCACCCGCCCCCAACGGAGTCGAACAGCGCCATGAACCGGCCGCAGACAAAAAGGGACAGGTTCTCCAGGAAAACGGTCTTTCCCTTGACCACCCCGTCGTTGCTCCGGCGGAGCAGGTCGAAGAGCCGGAGTTTTCCGTCCGTGTAGGACGCGTGGATGATGAGCCGGTCGGTGTAAAGACCCCCCCGTTCGGACGGGATGACCAGGTCTGCGCCGCCGCACCAGGTCTCCAGCGGCGGGTCCGGGACGAAGGTGGTGTCCTCCTCGAAGCCCGGCAGCCCGCGCGCGTCGGACCGCGCCGCGTCGCGCGGGGAGAGCACGCGCTCCTTCCTCCCGCCGCCGGGCTCGTTGGTCGTGAAGCGCCGCAGGGGAATGCCCTGCCCCCCGGCGCGGTCGGTGTTGAGCCATCCGGAGTCCAGGTCCGCCTGCCGCTTGTCCGTCAGGTAGTTCCGGTCCAGAAGCCGCCGGAAGAGCGCGAAGAAGGGGTTGGCCCGCCCCAGTCCCAGCCGGGACAGGGTGTGCAGGTCCCACTCCATCGTGGCGATGGGCGTGCCGGTGTGGCAGGGACTCAGGGTCACCCAGACGAACACGCGCTCCGCGTAGTCCGGGTTGTTCACCAGGAAAGCCTGCGCCTTCTGCGCGCCGCTGCTGTGGGTGAGCAGGGCGAAACGTCCCGGCGGGAAGTAATGCCGGCCGCTGTCCGTCTCCACGCCCTGGGTTTCAGCCTGTTCCAGAAACCGGCGCAGATGCGCCGAGATGCTGTCCTCGTACGACGGGCAGTCCGGGTCAAAGCCCATGGCCCCGTCAATGCCGAACATCTCGTGGCGGAAGTTCCACAGGCTGAAATCGCGCCGGAACGTTGCCGCCTCCGGGCTGTTCTCGGCCCAGTGCGTGAACTCCGCCCAGCGGTCGTTGGTCGCCCCGTGGATCAGCACCACCGGCACCGCGCCGGTGATCTTTTCCGGGGCGACGGGGTAAAGCCGCCAGTCTTTCTTGAGCGCCGGGTCGCCCACCGGGTCCGGGGAGGATGGGACAAGCCCCTTCGCGGCGGCCGGCGCGGATTCCGGCGGCTCTGCGGCCACGACATACTCCCCCGGGGCGGGACAGGAGAATTCCAGTGTGCCCGTCCGGGCGTCCGCCGTGGTGTCCAGTTTCAGGAAGGCCCCCGGCGCCACGCGCGCGTACCCGTTCCACGCCCCGGTTCCGGGTGCGGACGTCGGCGGCAATGCGGACAGCGAAACACTCACCTTGAGCGCACCCGGTCCCCGCCCCCCCACGCGCAGCGCGCGGCCGACCACGGCTCCGGGGGCGGTTTCCCCGTTCCAGGTGTCCCGGTTCAGCGACTCCACCTCGGGGGCGTTCCCCGTGACGCAGACGCCGTCCGCCGTGAACGCCTGCAGCGCGAGCGTCTCATTCAACGCCCGCTGCACGTCCACGGCCGTGCGCCCGTCGTTGCGGAGCACCCCGCCAACTGCGGCAGTGACACGGTCGGACGCGCCGAAACAGGCCGAGACCGCCACCAGAACCGACACGACACCCATGCGAAGACGCCTCTCAACAAAACCCGCGAAACCCCGCGAAAGTATACCCGAAAACGGGGACGGAAACGTCCGGGCGGCGGTTTCCCGGGCCGTCACCATGGAACCCGGGGACATCTTCCTTTGGAGTGCGGCGGCAACGAGGCCGCTTTGGCTTTCCGAAAACAGGCTGTGCGCCGGGGGGCATGGATCATCCCCGCCAAAGCGGTGTCGGCGCTGCGCTCTGCCACCGCACTCCATACGACAGACGGCCCTGCCAAGAAGGCGCGGGGGGTGCCGGGGGTGCTTTCTCTTGGCGGCTCTGTGGCTCTGTGTGAGTCTCTCGGGACTGAGGAACCACGTGGGCGCCTCTCCGGTGTATAGTGGTTGCACGGGAGATATGCCATGCGCGCACCACAGATTTCGCTTGTTTTGCTGGCCCTTGTTTCAGCGTCCTTCCTGGAGGCCCGGGCGGAGGCGCCGACCTTTCAGGGGCTCATGGACCCGGAGGTGTTTCCGGCGCCGCAGGGCGGCATGGCCGTCGAGCGGGCGGAAGTCTCCGGCGGCGCGCTGGAGGTGGTGACTACCGGGGCGGAGTTCCGGATGGACGCCAACGGGGAGGGGGTGTTCCGCCAGCGTGTCGGCACGCCGCGCGAGGTCGCGCGGATCCGCGTCACGGGGCTGTCCGGCCCCCCCGCGCTCACACACACCGGGCCGGGGCTCGCGTTCTGCTCCTTTGCCTCGCCGAAACTCGACCTGCGGGTGAACGGCGACTCGTTGTTCATGTTCCACGCCCACGAGCCGGTGACAGTCGAGATCACGCGGTCCATTGAGGTGGGGTTCACGGCCTCCCACAAGGGGAACC
>JAKPUV010000976.1 GCA_029554925.1 Candidatus Hydrogenedentota bacterium
TGGGAACCCGGCTCGCGCACGGGCTACCACGCCATCAGCGGCATGCTCCTCGCCGCCGAGGTCGTGCGCCGCGTGTCGGGCAACCGCCCGTGGAACGACCTCTGCCGCGAGCGCCTCTTTGACCCCCTCGGCGCCGACATCACCTTCGCCCCGCCGCGCGAGGACGCGTCGCTGGCCGTGGTGCCGCCGCCCGCCTCCCACCCCTGGCCGGTGGACACGGCGCACATGCCCTTCCTCGGCCACCCCTCCGGCGGCGCGATCGCCCGGCCCTCCGGCATGCTCAAGCTCCTCAACCTCCACCTCGCGGGCGGCGTGTGGAACGGGAAGCAGCTCATCCAGCCCGCCGCCCTCGCCGAGATGCACCGCGTGCAGTACCAGGCGGAGATAGACGTCGCCCTGCGCGACGGCAAGACGCCCGCCCATGAGTATTGGGGCCTCGGCTGGCTCCTGCGCGGCGCCACCACGGAGGGCTGGTTCGGCTTCGGCAACATCGCCTCGCCCCGCGCCTTCGGCCACGCGGGCATAGACACCGTCATCGGCGTGGCCGACCCCGAGCGCGACACGGCCCTCGTCTTCCTCACCACCGCCTCCCCCGGCGAATCCGCCAACACGATGCGCCTCCGCAATACGGTCACCAACCGGGTCATGGCCGCCGTCCCCGCGTGAGGCCGGACTCCCGCTTCTGCGGGTTCTTTTTGAAACGGGGCCGCATTTGCTAGTATAGGGGGCGGTCTTTTGGACAACAGGCACAACCCAGGAGAGGCTCGAGCCATGAAGAAGATTTCGATTGGAACGTGGGCGTACACGATTGGGCCGTATGCGGACAATCCGGTGCCGTGGGACGAGGTGGTGACCAAGCTCGCCGCGCTGCGCTTTGACGGCCTGGAGCTGGGCGGTTTCGGCATCCACCCGCACCCGGACAACCTCCCCACCAAGGAGGGGCGCCGGGAATGCGCCCAGAAAGTGAAGGACGCGGGCCTGGCGTTCTCGGGACTCGCGGCGAACCTCTGGGGCGAGCATCTGCTGGACGCCGAGGACAACGCCGCCTACCTCGCCGAGTTCCGCAAGAACCTGGCCTTCTGCGTGGACATGGGCATCCCCGGCATCCGCGTGGACGCGGTGCAGCCGCCGACGATCTTTGACACGGTGGACTACGCCACGGCCCGCGACCGCGCCGTGCGCACCTGGCGCCAGTGCGCGAAGGACGCCGCGGACGCGGGCGTCTACGTCACCTGGGAGTTCGAGCCGGGCTTCGCCTTCAACAAGCCGTCGGACATCATCGGCATCGTGGAGGAGGTGGACCACCCGAACTTCGGGATCATGTTCGACACCTGCCACGCCCACATGGTGGCGGCGGTCGGCGCGCGCCAGCCCGGGGAGAAGGAGACGCTGCCCGGCGGCGCCCTGGAGCTCGCCCAGAAACTGCGCGGGAAGATCAACCACCTGCACCTGATTGACTCCGACGGCACCCTGCACGGCGACGAGACGAGCACGCACGCGCCCTTCGGCGACGGCATCCTCGACTACGACACCCTCATCCCGGAACTGCTCCAGTCGGGCGTGCCGCACGACTGGTGGACCATTGACCTGTGCTTCTGGCCCGACGCGTGGGCGGTCACCGCGCAGTGCAAGCGGGCCATTGACGAGCTCAACCGGAAATTCGCCTCCTGAGGGGGCGGGGAGAACCGAACCATGAAGAAACTGAACATCGGGCTCATCGGCTACGGCTTCATGGGCCGCGCCCACTCGAACGCCTACCTGAAGGTGAGCCGCTTCTTCGACCTGGAGTACCAGCCGGTGCTCAAGGCCGTCTGCGCCCGCAGCGCGGACAAGGTGAAGGCCTTCGCCGACAACTGGGGCTGGGAAAGCGTCGAGACCGACTGGCGGAAGCTGGTCGAGCGCGACGACATTGACGCCATTGACATCGGCAGCCCCAACAACACCCACCGCGACATCGTGCTGGCCGCCGCCAAGGCCGGCAAGATGATCCTCTGCGAGAAGCCCCTGGCCATGAACGCCGCCGAGGGCCTCGAGATGACCGAGGCCGTCGAGAAGGCCGGCGTCCCCAACATGGTATGGTTCAACTACCGCCGCGTCCCCGCCATCACCCTCGCCAAGCAGTTCATGGACGAGGGACGCCTCGGCCGCGTCTTCCACTACCGCGCCAAGTACCTCCAGGACTGGACCATCAGCCCCGACCTGCCCCAGGGCGGCGCGGCCCTCTGGCGCCTCGATGCCGACGTGGCCGGCAGCGGCGTCACCGGCGACCTCCTCGCCCACAGCATTGACACCGCCATCTGGCTCATCGGCGGCGTGGACAAGGTCTGCGCCATGACCGAGACCTTCATCAAGGAGCGCGCCCTCCAGGACGACCCCGGCACCGTCAAGTCCGTCACCATTGACGACGCCTGCGCCTTCCTCGCCCGGTTCAAGAACGGCGCGCTCGCCACCTTCGAGTCCACGCGCTACGCCCGCGGCCGCAAGAACCAGAACACCTTCGAGGTCAACGGCGAGTTCGGCTCCCTCTACTTCGACCTCGAGGACGCCCACCAGCTCCAGTACTTCGACCACCGCAACGACTCGCAGTCCCGCGGCTGGCGCACCATCCTCGTCACGGACTCCGACCACCCCTACATGGGCCACTGGTGGGTCCCCGGGTGCGTCATCGGCTACGAGCACACCTTCATCAACGCCCTCGCCGACTTCCTCGGCGGGCTGGCCTCCGGCGTGCCCGTGCGCCCCAACTTCCGCGACGCCCTCGAGACGCAGTACGTCTGCGACGCCGTCCTCGACTCCGCGAAAACCGAAACCTGGAAAACCGTCGGCGCCTGACGCCGCGAAAGGGAACCCCCATGAGCACCAAAAACCTGGCGGAAATGGCACTGGAACAGGGGAAGGGCGTTGTCCGCCTCGCCCCCGCATGGGTGCCCCGGTCCTTCTGCGTCCCCGGACGCCGCATCAAGCTGCACCCGGACGACTACTACGCCCTCGGCGGCGTGCGCGGCGGCATTGACGAGCGCTGGTTCTCGTCCACCACCCCCGCCGACAACGGCCCCCTCACGAGCCCCAACGAGGGCCTCAGCTTCATCGTCTTCGAGGACGGCGGCGAGACCAAGCAGGTCCTCCTGCGCGACGCCGTGGCGGACCTCAAGGGCGCCCTCATCGGCGGCCGCATCTGGGACGAGTACGGCCGCTGGCCCATGTACTCGAAGTTCTTCGACAACAAGGGCGCGCTCCCGCACCACATCCACCACGACGACGACCACGCCGCGAAGGTCGGCCAGCTTGGCAAGCCCGAGGCCTACTTCTTCCCGACCCAGCTCAACAACCACGGCGGTGACTTCCCCTACACCTTCTTCGGCATCCAGCCCGGCGTCTCGAAGGACCAGGTCCGCCAGGCCCTCAAGGACTTCATCAAGGGCGACAACAAGCTCACCAACTTGTCCCAGGCTTTCCGCCTCGAGCCCGGCACCGGCTGGGACGTCCCCCCCGGCGTCCTCCACGCCCCCGGCAGCCTCTGCACCTACGAGCCCCAGAAGGCCTCCGACGTCTTCGCCATGTACCAGTCCCTCACCGGCGACCAGATCGTCCCCGAGGAGCTGCTCTGGAAGGACACCCCGGGCGAGCGCAAGGGCGACGTCGACTACCTCGTCGAGGTCATTGACTGGGAGATGAACACCGACCCCAACTTCGCCGCCAAGCGCTTCATGCGCCCCGTGCCTGTGAAGCCCCTCGACGAGATGAGGGCCGCCGGCTACGTGGACCAGTGGATCTGCTACAAGTCCGACGCCTTCAGCGCCAAGGAGCTCACCATCCTCCCCGGTGCCACCGTCACCGTCCGCGACGCCGCCGCCTACGGCTGCATCGTCCTCCAGGGACACGGCACCATGGGCGCCTGGGACATCGAGTCCCCCGCCCTCATCCGCTTCGGACAGCTCACGCACGACGAGTTCTTCGTCTCCGAGAGCGCCGC
>JAKPUV010001001.1 GCA_029554925.1 Candidatus Hydrogenedentota bacterium
GGCCACGATGGAGCAGGGCGAGATGTTCGGCGAGATGGCCCTGGTCACCCAGTCCCCGCGGACCGCGGGCGCGCGCGCCCTGAGCGATGTGGCCGTGCTCTCGCTCACCATGGAGGACATCATGAACACCCTCGGGGGCGATGTGTCCTGCCAGATCCTGGTGAACATCATCATCGCCCTGAGCCACCGTCTCCGCCGCGCCAACGTGCAGTAGGGCGGGTCAGCCCTCCGCGACGACCCGCACGGGGTTAGACAGTGTTCCGATCACGGGGTTGATGACCTCCATCACGTCGCCGTCCCGCAGGGGCGACACCCCCTCCGGCGTGCCCGTGGCGATGAGGTCGCCCGGTTCCAGCGTGATGAACCGGGACACCGCGGCAATCAGGCGGGGGACGCCGAAGATCAGCCGGTCCGTGCCGCTCCGCTGCCTTGTTTCCCCGTTCACCCGCACCTCCAGCGGCGTTTCCACCGGTTCCGGGAAGAGGCCGGGCAGCGCCACCACCGGGCCGAGAGGGCAGAAGGTGTCCACGCTCTTCGCGCAGAACCACGGGTTGCCCTCCGCCATGGCGGCGCGCTGCATGTCCCGCGCCGTCACATCGTTGACCAGCGTGTACCCCGCCACATGGGCCATCGCGTCGGCCTCGGAAGCCCGGCAGGCGCGTTTTCCGATGACCACCCCCAGCTCCCCCTCGTGGTCCACGCGGCCCAGCGACGCGTTGAAGCACACCGGCTCCCCCGGTCCGATGCACGCCGAGTTTGCCTTCGCGAAGAAGATGGGCTCCTTCGGCAGCTGGTTGTCGAATTCCGCCACATGGGCCGCGTAGTTCCTGCCGATGGCGATGACCTTTCCGGGCCGCCAGGGAAGGGTGAACGCCGGGGTCCCCTCCAGCCAGCAGTCCGCCAGCGCGCTGTCCGCGGCCACACGGTCCGCCACCTTTCGGTACGTCTCCTCCGTGAACCGTCCCGAACGGATCAGGTCGCCGACATCCCGGATTCTCTCTGAAAACGGCATGCTGTCGTTGGGCAGCACGCGCGCCGCGGCCACGGTGAAGTTAAACCAGCGGCTCCCGAGGGAGGCCGCGATGACGGGGGTTCCATTCCAGAGCACGCTGCCGAATCTCATCTCTT
>JAKPUV010001026.1 GCA_029554925.1 Candidatus Hydrogenedentota bacterium
TCATACTCCCCCGGCGAGAGGTTCGGCACCTGCGCGCGGGCGCGCATGGCGAGGTCCTCATAGGTGTCCGACGCCTCCCACACCTGGCGCACGCCCGCCTGCACGCGCTCCAGCCGCGAAAACGCGGGGTCCGGCGCGGAGAGGCCCTGCGGGGCGGGCGCGCCGGCCCACCACGACTGGAAGTCGCCGCCCTTGAGCAGGTTGGGGACGGCCGGCTCCGCCGGCGCGGGCGGGGCCAGGGGCTGCACGGAGAGGGTCACCATCGAGCCCGGCGCGGGCAAATCCGGCGTCAGCGGCTCCGGCGCCCCGCCGCACCCGGCGAGGAGGGCCGCCGCCAGCACCGGCATCACCGCGGGAAAGGGAAAATGGGAAGAAGAACGGCGCATCATGCTCCTGTTAACGCCCTCGGGCGCGTTTCGGCAGACAGCGTACCGGAGGGTTCGCCCCCCGTGCAACCCCGGCGGGCGTCTTGCATGCGGGGCCGCCGGGGTGAATAATGGCGGCGGGCCCCGGCGAAGGCCGGTCTTGGGAACCCCCGCGAAAGGGAAACAGGCATGAAGGCATGGATGGTTGCGTGGTGTGCGGCGCTGGTGTGCGGCGCGGCGGCGGCGGGCGGGCTCCGGCCGGAGAAAATGGGGGACTGGACCATCGTCGTGGCGGAGGACGCCTCCCCGGCGGAGCGGTACGCGGCGGAGGAGTTCCAGACACTCTTCCGGGGGCTGACCGGACTGGACCTCCCGGTGGCGGCGCGTCCGCGGGGCGGGTCGAAGACCGTGTCCATCGGTCCCGGCGCGGCGGCCCGGGCGGAGCGGCTGTCCTTCGACGCGGCGGGCATGGGCGAGGAGTCGCTGCGCGTCCGCATCGGGCGGAACAGCATCGTCATCGCCGGGGGGCGGCCGCGCGGCACGCTCTACGGCGTGTACGAGTTCTTCGAGCGGTACTGCGGGGTGCGTTTTCTGACGGCGGACGACACGCATTTCCCGGACCGCGCCGCCCTGCCCCGGCTCCAGGACGCGGACTTTTCATACACCCCGCCCTTCTCGTTCCGCTGGAGCTACTACAAGGAGAATTCCGACCGGCCGGACTTCGCGGCGCGGATGCGGGTGAACACGGTGGTGAAGGACGAGCGGATGGGCGGGTCCACGCGCCAGACGCTCATCGGGCACAGCTACTGCCGGTGGATCACGACGGAGAAGCACGGACAGACCCACCCCGAATATTTCGCGCTGGTGGACGGCGCCCGCACGAACACGCGCCCGACGCCCGCCACCGAGCCGTGCGTGACGAACCCGGAGGTCATTGACATCATCACGCAGGGGGTGCTCGACGACCTGAGGGCGAACCCGGGCGCGGAGAACATCGCGGTCAGCCAGAACGACAACGACGCCTACTGCCGGTGCCCGCGCTGCGAGGAGATCAACCAGCGCGAGGGCACGCCGATGGGGGCCAACCTGGCCCTGGTCAACACCGTGGCAGAACGGGTGGAGAGGGAGCACCCCGGCGTGAAGATCGGCACGCTCGCCTACTGGTACACGCGGCAGGCGCCCAAGACGATCGCGCCGCGGAAGAACGTGCAGATCCAGCTGTGCAGCATCGAGTGCTGCACCTTTCACGCCATTGACGACCCCCAATGCGCCCTGAACCGCGAGTTTTGCGCCGATATGAACGGCTGGAAAGCCATTTCCGACGAGATCTGGATATGGAACTACAACACCAATTTCAGTTGCTATGATCTCCCGTTCCCCAACCTCCGCAGTATTGGCCGGAACGTCCAGTTCTTTCTTGACAGCCATGCCAAAGGGGTCTTCATGCAGGCCAACGGAAACGGGAACTCAGGCGAGATGTGCGACTTGCGCAACTACGTCCTGTCGCGCTGCATCTGGCGGCCCGGCCAGGACAGTTGGGCCCTGGCCGAGGAGTTCTGCCGGCTCCATTACGGCGGCGCCGCGGCGCCCGTCATTGAGTACCTCGCTCTGATCCACGACAACGTGGAACGCCA
>JAKPUV010001040.1 GCA_029554925.1 Candidatus Hydrogenedentota bacterium
CATGGTGGTGGGGTCGAAAGTCTCCACGTAGACCGTCTCGCCGGGGGTGAGGGGGGGCATGCTCATGCTTGACAGGCCCATGCCGCTGCCCAGCGAGAGGCCCCCGGCCACGGGCAGCTCCAGCGGCGTGCTTTCCCCGGCCGTTTCCACCGTGCCGAGGATTCGGTCCTTCTCCACGGTGCCGTGGATGCGCATGTCCTGCTCCCCGGAGCGGAAACTGACGTCGAACTCCCGCAGGCCGAGCAGGGCGGACTGCCACCCGCCGCCCTCCAGGGCCACGGCGACGCCGTCGCCCATGACGGGCAGGCTCATGCGCGCCTGGAAGCGCAGCCGGTACCCCGGGTCGTCGTCGCGCGTCTCCGGGGCGGTGGTCCAGTGGACGAAGCCGATGCGGCGGGCGCCGTAGAAGAGGCCCATCCACATGTCCTGGGGCTCCGTGACGCGGGCGGCGGCGAGGGAGGGGTGGCGTCCGGGGACGACGACCTCGCGGTAAACGAGGATGCCCATCATCGCCACCCAGAGGAGGACGACAGCGGCGGGGACTAGAAGTTTAGCTTTCCGCAGCATTTCTTGTATTTCTTGCCGCTCCCGCAGGGGCAGGGGTCGTTCGGCCCCGTCTTGTCCGCCACGCGCACGGGCTTCTGCTTCGGCGCCTCGGCCACGGGCGTCTGGCCGCCCTCGGTCACCTGCCGGGGCTTGCCGCCCAGCATGAAGCGGCTGGTGTCCATGGACGCGAAACTGCGGTCCGCCTGCTTGTCTGCGGAGATGTAGGCGTACTCGCTGAGCTGCTTGTAGGGGTCCGGCCCCGCCGGCCGTCCGGGCGCGCGGTTTTTCGACTGCTCCGGGTCCGTGAGGCGGAACAGCATCTGCGTGACCGTCTCCTCGATGTCCCGGATCATCTCCTGGAACAGCTCGAGCCCCTCCTGCTTGTACTCGAGGAGCGGGTCCTTCTGTCCGAAAGCCCGCAGGTTGACGGACTCGCGGAGGTAGTCCATCTCGTACAGGTGCTTGATCCAGTAGTCGTCCACCGTGCGCAGGAGCACCATGAGCTCCAGGTCGTGGATGCGCTTCCGGGCGAGGCGCTGGAAGTCGATGTGCGCGTCGTCGCCGCCCACCTGCTCCCGGTAGTGGCGCCGGATGTCCTCGGCCAGCGCCGCCGCGCGGCCCCGGTACGCCGCGACGGCCTGGTCGAAGAGGAAGTCCTCCAGGGACTGCGGGATTTCCTCGTCGCCCGGCTGCTCCACCTGGAAGTCGAGGTCGAAATGGTTGCGGAGGGCGCGCTGCACGCCCTCCAAGTCCCACTCGGAGGGCGGCGTCTCCTCCGGCGCGAATTCCGCCAGGGCGTCGCCGATGATGTTGCGGAACATCTCCTCCAGGCGGCCGGTGACGTCGCGGTCCTCCAGCACCTCGCGGCGCAGCGCGTAGATGTACTTGCGCTGCTTGTCCATCACCAGGTCGTAGTCGAGGAGGTGCTTGCGGATCTCGAAGTTGTGCATCTCCACCTGGCGCTGCGCCCGCTCGATGGACCGGGAGACCATCCGCTGGCTCAGCGGCTCGTCGTCCATCTCCTCCTTGCTGCCGAGCAGCTCCATCAGGCGCTTGACCCGCGGGCCGCCGAAGAGGCGGGCCACCTCGTCCTCCAGGCTCACATAGAAGCGCGTGGTGCCCGGGTCGCCCTGGCGGCCGCAGCGGCCGCGCAGCTGGTTGTCGATGCGGCGCGACTCGTGGCGCTCCGTGCCGATGATGTAGAGGCCGCCCAGCTCGCGCACGCCCTCGGCCAGCTTGATGTCCGTGCCGCGGCCGGCCATGTTGGTCGCGATGGTGATCGCGCCGCGCTTGCCCGCGTTCGCCACGATGGCCGCCTCGCGCTCGTGGTGCTTCGCGTTGAGCACCTGGAACTCCGTG
>JAKPUV010001058.1 GCA_029554925.1 Candidatus Hydrogenedentota bacterium
CAGTCCGGCGTGGAGCGCCCGGGTGGTCTGCGCCTGCACCTTCGCCACGGGGCCCATGAACCACTGGAGCAGGTCGATCTGGTGGATGCCCTGGTTCATGAGCGCGCCGCCGCCGTCCAGCTTCTTCGTGCCGCGCCACGCGCCGCTGGCGTAGTACTCCGGCGACCGGTACCACTTGATGTACGCGTCGCCGAGAACCAGCTTCCCGAAGCGGCCCTGGTCAATGGCCTGCTTGATGAGGCGGTTCGCCTCGGCGAAGCGGCTCTGGAAAATGCAGCCGAGGCGGACCCCCGCCTTTTCGGTTGCCGCGATGATCTTGTCGATGCGCTTCGTGGTCACGTCGAGGGGCTTCTCGGACAGCACATGCTTTCCCGCCCGCGCGCAGGCCACGGCGATCTCCATGCGCAGCCCGCTGGGCACGCAGAGGCACACCGCCTGGATGTCCTTCCGTTCCAGCAGCCGGTGGTAGTCCGTGTGCAGCTCCACGCCGTATTTGTCCGCCAGCCGGCGGCCGACGGGCTCGAACACGTCAGAAACCGCGACCAGTTTCGCGGACTTGGAGGCGGCGATGGCCGCCGCGTGCACGGGACCGATGTTCCCGCAGCCGATGATGCCGAATCCCACTCGCGCCATTGTGATGTTCCTCCTTCGTCTTGCCGTTGTCGTTGGTTCCCGGCGGGGCGGCGGGGACGGTGTCAGCGGTCCCACCGCACGGAGCGCACCAGGGAAAGCAAGTGTACTACATGTTCGTTGGGCGTTTCCCGGAGCAGGCCATGGCCGAGGTTGAAGACATGGCCTCGTCCGCCGCCCTGGCAAAGGCAGTCCCGCGCCGCCGTCTCCACCGCCTCCCAGGGGCCGGACGCGAGCAGCCGGTTGTCCAGATTCCCCTGCACCACCGTGTCCGCGCCGAGTGCCGCGCGGGCGGCGGCGATGGACAGCAGGGCGGGCAGGCTGAGGACGTCGGCCCCCGCTTCGGCAAGCAGGCCCGGCTTGGGCGCCGTGTCGGGGAAATGAGCGAAGTGGATGGTTATCCCCCGGCCGCGGAGGGCGTCGAAGACGCGCTGCTGGAAGGGGAGGGCGAAGCGCCGGTACTCCTCCGGAGTGAACAGAAATGCTGCGGACTCGAAGAGTTGGACCGCCGCCGCCCCGCAGTCGAACTGGTGCCCGAGCCAGGCCGCCACGGAGTCCGCCAGCAGCCCCAGCGCCGCCTCGGCGGCGGAGGCGTGCTCCGACAGCAGGGCGCGGGTGCGCGGGATGCCGTCCCGAAAACCCCGCCCTTCCGCGAGAAAGGCCAGCAGCGTGAGCGGCGCGCCCGCAAAGCCCAGAACCGGCAGCCCGGCCGCCTCCCGGAGCACCGTCCGGAAAAGGGGCGCGGCGTGGGGAAGGTCCGTGGCGGGGTCCAGCGGACG
>JAKPUV010001059.1 GCA_029554925.1 Candidatus Hydrogenedentota bacterium
CAGTCCGGCGTGGAGCGCCCGGGTGGTCTGCGCCTGCACCTTCGCCACGGGGCCCATGAACCACTGGAGCAGGTCGATCTGGTGGATGCCCTGGTTCATGAGCGCGCCGCCGCCGTCCAGCTTCTTCGTGCCGCGCCACGCCCCGCTGGCGTAGTACTCCGGGGACCGGTACCACTTGATGTACGCGTCGCCAAGCACCAGTTTGCCGAAGCGCCCCTGGTCAATGGCCTGCTTGATCAGACGGTTGGCCTCGGCGAAGCGGCTCTGGAAGATGCAGCCGAGGCGGACTCCGGCCGCCTCGGTGGCGGCGATGATCTTGTCAATGCGCTTCGTGGTCACGTCGAGGGGCTTCTCGGACAGCACATGCTTTCCGGCCCGGGCGCAGGCCACGGCGATCTCCATGCGCAGCCCGCTGGGCACGCACAGGCACACCGCCTGAATGTCCTTGCGCTCCAGCAGCCTGTGGTAGTCCGTGTGCAGCTCCACGTCGTATTTGTCCGCCAGCCGGCGGCCGACGGGCTCGAACACGTCGGAGACCGCGACCAGCTTCGCGGACTTGGAGGCGGCGATGGCCGCCGCGTGCACGGGGCCGATGTTTCCGCAGCCGATGATGCCGAATCCCACTCGCGCCATTGGATGTTCCTCCTTCGTCTTGCCGTTGTCGTTGGTCCCCGGCGGGGCGGAGGGGACGGCGTCAGCGGTCCCACCGCACGGAACGCACCAGGGAAACCAAGTGTACTACATGTTCGTGGGGCGTTTCCCGGAGCAGTCCGTGGCCGAGGTTGAAGACGTGCCCCCTGCCGCCGCCCTGGCGCAGGCATTCCCGCGCCGCCGCGTCCACGGCGTCCAGGGGGCCGGACGCGAGCAGGCGGTTGTCCAGATTCCCCTGCAGCACCGTGTCCGCGCCGAGCTCCGCGCGGGCCTCATCGATGGACAGTGTGGCCGGCAGGCTCAGAACGTCGGCCCCCGCGGCAGCGAGCAGGCGCGGCGGCGGCGCCGCGTCGGGGAAATGGGCGAAGTGGATGGTCGTTCCCCGGCCCCGGAGGGCGTCGAAGACGCGCCGCTGGAAGGGAAGGGCGAAACGCCGGTACTCCTCCGGCGTGAACAGGAACGCGGCGGACTCGAACAGCTG
>JAKPUV010001101.1 GCA_029554925.1 Candidatus Hydrogenedentota bacterium
TGGACTATCAGCAGGATTCGGGCACCTTCTACCTACAGGACATCTATCAGGGACCCGGACTCCAGGGGATTCCCCGGGGCACGGTGAAGAAACTGCGCGTGGTGGCCCTGGAGTTCCGCGCCGCGGGGGTGGGGCACAACATCAACAAGGGGCCGGCCGGCGGCGCGCTGGCGAGCACTCCGGTGTCCATCGAGGGGACCTGGGACGTGAAGCGGGTGCTGGGCACCGCGCGGGTGCATGACGACGGCTCCGCCTTTTTCCGCGCGCCCGCCGGGGTGCCGGTGTACTTCCAGGCGCTGGATGCGGACAACCAGGCGGTGCAGACCATGCGCAGCTGGGCGCAGCTGCGCCCCGGCGAGTCCTTCGCCTGTGTCGGGTGCCATGAGAGCAAGAACAGCGCGCCACCACCGCTGCCCGTGGGTGCGGCCCTGCGGCCCGGTCCCCAGGACCTGGACCCCGACGTGGTGCCCGCGAGGGGGTTCAGCTTCGAGCGGGAAGTCCAGCCGATTCTGGACCGCCACTGCGTGCAGTGCCACTATCAGCATGAGCCGGAGCGCATGGTGAACCCCGGAGTGAAGCCGAAATATCAGACCCCCGAGGCCGCTGAGGACCCCGTTCCGGAACCGCCCAAAGGCGCCGCCAGGAAAGGCGCCGCCGTGAAACCCGCCTTTAGCCTTGCGGGCGCGCCCGGCATGTGGAGTCCCGCCTACCGTTCCCTGGCCAACCGGCGCGTCACGGACTGGATCAACATTCAGGAGTCCCCCGAGCTGCTGCCCCCCCGGCGGGCTGGGGCGGTGACCAGTCCGCTCATGCGGCTGCTCCGGGAGGGCCACCAAGGGGTGCTGCTTAACCGCGACGAGCTGGACATCATCGCCTGCTGGATAGACCTGCTGGTGCCCGCTTTCGGGGACTACACGGAGGGGCTTTCCGGGGAGGGTCTCGCCTTCTACACGAAGTTCCTGGAAAAGCGCGAGGCCTGGCGCCGTCAGGAGGCGGAGAACATCCGCGAGATGCTCCGGTAGCGGCCCGCGCCGCTCAGTCCGCCCCGGCCATTTTGGCCAGCAGCGCCCCGAGGGCCCGCGAGGTCGCCCAGGTCTGGGCTTTGCGCACAACGGGAAAGATCACCGGCAGCGGGAGGAGGACGAGCGCGCAGACCCACAGCAGATCCGGCCGTTTCATGGCGCTGACAAACACGACAGACAGGACGACCGTCTCCAGCATGGTCATCACCCCGATGACGATGAGCAGGAATTTCATGAGGGCGTTCAGATTGCCGAATTCGGCGTTCAGAACCAGTTCTTGGCCGATGGCTGTGACACTCCCCCGGGACACCATGAGCAGGGGCTGTTTGTTGGTCTTGAGGAACGACACGGGATTCTCGAAATGGATCTGGTTTCCCGTCGGGGGAAGCGGGTTATACCCCGCGTCGGCCAGCAGCCGCCCCGCGCGCGCAAGCGCCGCGTCCCGGTCCCCCGTGAACGCAGCCCGGCCTTCATAATCGTCCGCCATTTTCCTCAGGCTCCTTTGCCTCCGGTTCGGTCCTCTTCCGCTCCCTCCCGCGTTTTCGCACGGCGTCGCGGAGCAGATACTCGATCTGGCCGTTGAGGCTGCGGAGCTCGTCCGCGGCCCACCGGTTCAGGTCTTCGAGCAGCTCCGGCGGCAGCCGCAGGAGGAAGGACTTCTTCTCGGCCACGTTGACGTTCCCGTCCTATTGGTAGAGGGTGCCCGCGTTCACCACGGGCCGGGTGGACTCGTGGCTGCAAAGCACCACGAGCAGGTTGCTGACCATCGCCGCCTTCCGCTCGTCGTCCAGGGGAAAACGCTTGGACTCCTCCAGCTTGTCCAGCGCCATCTCCACCATGCCGACCGCGCCCTCGACAATGCGCGAGCGCGCGGCCACCACGGCCTCGGCCTGCTGGCGCTGGAGCATGGCCCCCGCGATCTCCGCCGCGTAGGCAAGATGGGCGAGCCGGGTCTCCTCCACCACCACCCCCGCCGGGGCCACCCGCTCCTGCACCTCCTGCTGGAGCGCCTTCGACACCTCGTCCGTG
>JAKPUV010001123.1 GCA_029554925.1 Candidatus Hydrogenedentota bacterium
CGGTGGACGGGTGGGTCGGCGGGATGCCGATGGTCACCAGGGTGTCGGTGCCCTCGGCGGCCTTGAGGGCCGCGGCGAGGGTGCGCCGGAAACCGTCGCCGTCGCGCACGGCGTGGTCCGCCGTGAGCACCGCCATCACCAATTGGTCCGGCGGCGCGGCGTGGCGCGCGAGAAGCGAGGCGGCCGCATAACAGAGACACCCGGCGGTGTTACGGCGGCAGGGCTCCACGAGGATGTTGTCCGGCGGCAGCTCGGGGGTCTCGCGGCGGATGGCGTCGGCCAGCTCGCCGCTCGTCTGCACATAGACCTGACGCGGCGGGATGAGCGGCGTGACGTGGTCCAGCGCCTCCTGGAGCATGGACCGGTCCGGGGTGACCAGCCGCAGGAGCTGCTTGGGCCGGTTCACGCGCGACACGGGCCAGAAGCGCTCGCCCGAACCGCCCGCCATGATGACCGCGACATGCAGCATGCGTGTCAGTCTCCCTAGTTTCCGGCTTTCACGCCGGACAGCTTCGCCATGGCCTCCAGCAGGACCTTCTGCGTGTCCTCATCGAACTGATTATAGGTGTCCGGCTCGGCCACGACAAACCGGTCCCCGGCGTCCGCGGCGGCGTAGGCGTTCGCGACGGTCTTCCGGAAGGCGGCGAAGGGCGCCGCCGGGGCGAAGCGGTCGAAAGCGGGGTGGAGCATGACCAGCGGCTTCGGCGCGAAGGCCGCGCAAATCTGGTCGAGGTCGTAGGGCACTGCGGCCTCCGTGCCCGCGTACAGCCCGAGCCGCGGCAGCAGCAGGCTCTCCTGCGCCCAGCGGCGGATGCCGCCCGTCTCCATTTCGTCCGTGTCGAGGCGGAAGGGGAGGGGGGGCGCGGCGAGGGCCAGCCCCGCGACGCGGTCGTCGAGGGCGGCCACATGCAGCGCGAGGAATGCCCCCTGCCCGAAGCCGACGGCCCACACGTTGCCCGGGTCAATATACGAAATCTCCGCCATCGCGTCGAGGGCCGCCCGCGCGTCGCGCGCCATCTTGCCCAGAAGCGACCAGCCCGGGTGGCGGTCGTAGAAGCCCTCGATCTCCAGCACCCGCGCGCCCGTGCCGACGGCGTCGAAACAGCACACGGCGTAACCCGCGCGGGCGAGGGTTTTGTGGGGCGGCTCGCCCCGGCGGTAGGACGGG
>JAKPUV010001127.1 GCA_029554925.1 Candidatus Hydrogenedentota bacterium
AGGATGCCGCGCAGGCGCTCTACCTGGTCGGGGTGTTTGTCGCAGAGGTTGGTGGTTTCGCCGGGGTCGGTCTCCAGGTCGTAGAGCTGGACCGGGGGCAGGGTTTTGCTTTCGGGGGAGTTGGGCTTGGGCGCGCTCCAGCCGCCGGAGCCGGGGCAGTCGATGAATTTCCATTTGCCCTCGCGGAGGGCGAAGAAGCCGTCCACGGAATGGTGGACCACGGCGGGGCGGGGGGCGGCGGGGGCGCGGCCCTCGAGCAGGGGCAGGAGGCTCCAGCTGTCCTCCCCGGCGTCGGGGGGCGGCGCGGCCCCGGTGATCTCGGCGGCCGTGGCCAGGAGGTCGGTCAGGCAGACGGTGTCGGCGCAGGTGGTGCCGGGCGCAACCCGGCCCGGCCAGGCGGCGAGGAAGGGAATGCGGTGGCCCCCCTCGAAGATGTCCGCCTTGTGTCCCCGGAAGGGTCCGCCGGGGTTGTGCCCCTTGGAAGCCAGCTCCTCGAAGTTGGCCATGGGGCTGCACCCGTTGTCACTGGTGAAGATGAACAGGGTGTTCTCCGCCATGCCCGCCTCCTCCAGCGCGCCCCGGAGACGGCCCACGGACGCGTCCACCTCATGGACGAAGTCCCCGTAGACATTGGTCTCCCCCTTGCCGCGGAACTCCTCGCGGGAGAAGATGGGCGTGTGCGGCGCCGTGAGGGGGAAGTACAGGAACAGGGGGCTTTCGTCGCCGCGCTCCTTGTGCCGCCGCACCACGCCGACCGCCTCGTCCGTGAGGCGCTCCAGCACCCGGTCCATCTGGAAACCCGGCGCGACGGGTCCCGCCCGGTAGTAGGCCGGCTTGGGGCTGTCCTCCAGCGTCCCGGAGGGCGGCTCCTCCACGCGGTCGTTGCGGATATAGACATAGGGCGGCATGTCAAGGGAGGCGGAGATGCCGAAAAACTCGTCGAAGCCGAGGGCGCAGGGGCCGTACTGGAAAGCCCGCGTGTAGTCCGTCCGCTCGCGCGAGGCGGGTTTGCCCTCGGCGGTGGTCCAGTCGAGGCCAAGGTGCCATTTGCCGACGCAGGCCGTGTGGTAGCCCCTTTCCTTGAGCAGGGCGGCGACGGTTTGGCGGCCCGGCTCGATGAGGGGCGCGGACCACCCGTCCAGCACGCCGCGTTTCAGGCGGCTGCGCCAGCAGTAGCGCCCCGTGAGGATGCCGTAGCGGGTGGGCGTGCAGACCGCCGACCCGGAATGGGCGTCGGTGAACACGCGCCCGGCGCCCGCCAGCGCGTCCAGATGCGGCGTGGGAATCTTTCCCTGCGGGTTCAGGCAGCGCAGGTCGCCCCAGCCCAGGTCGTCCGCCAGCACGTAGACAATGTTGGGGCGCGCGCCCGCGCCGGCGCGCACGGTCCGGCGGCCCAGGGCGGCCCCCGCCACGGCGGCGAGGGAGGCGGCGAGAAAGTCGCGGCGTCTCATCATCGGGGTCCTCCTGAGCGCCCATTCTACGCCGCGCGGCCGGCGCGTTTCCCCCCCGGAAGTGGGGCTTGGCGGGGGCGGTGGTATAGAATACACGGGTTATGGAAACGTGCCTGGTTCTGGACAATGTGAGCAAACGCTACGGGCGGACCCTTGCGGTGGATTCGCTGTGTCTGGAACTGCGCCGCGGCGAGGTGATGGGGCTGCTGGGCCCGAACGGCGCGGGCAAGAGCACGACGCTGGGGATGGTGGCGGGGCTGGTCCGCCGAACCTCGGGCCGGATTGAAATCTTCGGGCTGGACGCCGACCGGCGCTTCACGGACGTGATCGCGCGGATGGGCGTGCTGGTGGAGCGGCCGGCCTTTCCCGAGTATCTGACGGTGCGCCGGGTGCTCAAGTGGCTGGCCCGGCTCTCCGGAAAGGCCGTACCGGTGGACTGGGCGCTGCGGGTGACGGGGCTGGACGCCGTGTCCGGCGTGAAGGTGGGGCGCCTGTCGCAGGGAATGCGGCAGCGGCTGGGCATCGCGCAGGCGATCCTCGCGGAGCCGGAGCTGCTGGTGCTGGACGAGCCGACCTCGGGGCTCGATGTGGAGAGCACGCGCGACACCCTCGCCTTCCTGCGGAAGCTGGCGGACGAGGTCTCGGTGGCGATCCTCTTTTCCAGCCACCAGATGGCGGAGGTGGAGCTGCTGTGCGACCGGGTGGCGGTCATGCGCGGCGGGCGGCTGACGGCCTGCGAGCGCACGGCCGCGGTGCTCTCATGGGACTTCTCGTCGCTGGAGGTGTTGTGCGACCGGGCGGAGGAGGCCGCCGCGGCGCTCGCCGCGGAGCGGTGGGTCACAACGGCGGAGGCGCTGCCCGCGGGGGTGCGGGTCACCCTGCGCGGGGAGGACGCCGACCGCACCGCCGCCTTTTTGGTGTCGAAGGGCTTCCAGGTGCGGGGCATTGTCCCCCGGCGGCGCACGCTGGAGGAGTATTTCCTGAAGGCGACCCGGCCATGACGCGGCGCGTGCTGAACATGTTTCTTGCCGAGCTGACCCGGTGCCTGCGCCTGCGCCAGACCTGGGCGGGCGTGGCAGCCGTGGCGGTGGCGGTCGCGGTGATGCTGGCTCGGGGCGGCGTGGCCCGCGACGGCCGCGCGGACTACGACTTCATCGCCCGCGCCATGCCCGCGGGGATCGGGCTGGCGGCCTTCATCATGCTCCTCGCCTGGAGCGCCTGCCTGGTCGCGCCGGAGCTGGGGTCGGGCTCCATCCGCCTGGTGCTGACGCGCCCCGTGCGCCGGGGGGAGTATGTGCTGGGCAAGTTCCTCGCGGCGGCCGCCTACGCCGCGCTGCTGGCGGCGGAGGCCTCGGCCCTGTCCTGGGCCGCAGCGGCGGTTCTGGGCGAGATCACCGGGGTGGAGTTCGGCGGCGAGCTGTTGTTCACCAAGGAGGAAATGGCGTTCGCGTGGCTGGGGGGCTCCGCGCTGGCGATGCTGCCGCTGCTGGCGGGCGCCGCGCTGGGCCTCTTCATCTCCTGCTGCACCCGCAGCACCGGTCTGGCCGTCTCCGCCGTCTTCGGCGTCTGGATCCTCCTGGATCTCGTGAAGCATTTCCTGGGCGTGGACCGCCTGGTTTTCACCACCTATCTGGAGTCCTGCTGGCAGGTCCTCGCCAACCGGGCGGACGGCCTGGACGCGGAGTGGATGCCCATGGCCTGGCAGTGCGCCGGGGCGTCGCTGGGGGCCACGGCGCTGCTGCTGGCGGGGGCGGTGCTGGTCATGCGGCGGCGGGACATTTCAGGATGATCGCGGCGGTACTGGGCTGCGCCCTGGCGGGCCTCACGTTCCTTCCCCCCGCGGAGGCCCCCGGCCTGTGGGCGGGCGGCCCGAAACCCCTCAGCGGCGAGCCCCTCACCAATTACCGTCCCGCCGACCTCGACGGCGACGGCGCGCCCGAACTCGTCTTCGCGGACGGCGTCTGGTTCCAGCGCGGGGGCTGGTTTCCCGGGGAGGGGCGGGTTTCCCTGCCTGAAAAACTGGCCGGGAAGACACTGGACGTCTTTGGGGGCGACCTCTACGGGGTCGGGGGCGGGCGCCTGGTTGCCGCGCGCTGGACGGGGGAGGCGTTTGAGGTGCTGCTTGACCAGCCGCTCGACACGCCGATGGACGACAGGGGCGGCGTCAGCCGCTTTCTGCACGACCTGGACGGGGACGGCACTCCGGAGATGGTCTGCGCGGAGGAGCGCGGGCTGCAGGTCTTTGCCCGACGGGGGGACGAATACCGCCCGGCGGGCCTGCTGGAGGTCTACCCCGACCTCTCCCTGGAGGAGCCCCCCGCGAGCATGCTCTGGCCGAAACCCCGGCGGCAGCTGACCTTTCCCGCCCGCCGTCTCTCCTGCGATGTCACCTGCGGCGACATGACCGTCGCCGTTCTCTTTCCCCAGCCGGGTCCGGGCGGGCGGCCGGCCTATGCGCGGCGGACCCACACGCTGGCGCAGGACGGCGGGATCTACGTCGCGGCGCCCTCGGCCGACGTCTGGCGCGGCCGCCCCGTGGAGCCGTTTCTGCGGCCCTGCCGCCTCAACAACGACAACATCCCCGACTTCGCGGGGACGCGCCTGTCGCACACCCGGGGACGGGTGCTGAACGCGCCGGTCATGGAGTGCTGGGCCACCCTGGACGGCGGCAAGACTTTCGCCGTGCGGCGCAGCGTGTGCGTGCCGGGGTTCCGTCCGCAGGGCGGCTTCATGGACATGGACGGCGACGGGCTCGCGGACCTGGTGACGGAGGGGTCGCCACTTTTTGACGGGGGCGCGCGGGAGACGGCCGCCCACTTGAC
>JAKPUV010001141.1 GCA_029554925.1 Candidatus Hydrogenedentota bacterium
CATGACCACGGCACGCTGGTGAACGCCCTGCTCTTCCACTGCCCCGGGTTCCAGCGCGCCGGGGCCGACCAGAACCGGCCCGGCATTGTCCACCGCCTCGACCGCGACACCTCCGGGGTCATGGTGGCGGCGAAGACGCGGCGGGCGTTCATCTCCCTCGCGGAGCAGGCCGCCGCCCACACCTTTGACCGGCGCTACCTCGCCCTCGTGCGGGGCGAGTTCCCCGAGGACCGCGCGCGCATAGACGCGCCCCTGGGCCGCAGCCTGGCCGACCCGTCCAAGATGGCGGTCACGGGGCTGTACGCCCGCGAGGCGGTCACGCATGTCGAGGTGCTGGAGCGTTTCGGCGCGGCGTCCCTCGTGCGGCTGCGGCTGGAGACCGGCCGCACCCACCAGATCCGCGTCCACATGCGCTTTGCCGGCCGCCCCATCCTCGGCGACCCCGTCTACGGCGTGTCGGACTTCCGGGGCATGGACCTGCCGGAGGACACGACGGCCGCCCTCAACGGCCTGCGCGGCCAGGCCCTCCACGCGGGCCTTCTCGGATTCACCCACCCGGCCACCGGCCAGCGCCTCCAGTTCGAGGCCGACCCGCCGGAGGACTTCACCCGCGCGCTGAACGCCCTGCGCGCCCTGGCAGGAGCAAAATGACCCCGCGCGGAAAAACGGGGACTGGCACAAGCGAAGCGCAGCGGAGACGTGCCTGTCCCCGCTTTTCCGCTCTCCGGAAAGGCGCCCCATGACCCCCCGCGGAAAAATCCACTTCAGCGGCATCGGCGGCACCGCCATGGTCGGCGGGGCGCGCCTCGCCCTCGAGGCGGGCTGGGAGGTGCGCGGCAGCGACAACCCGCTCTACCCGCCCACCTCCGACATGGTCGCCGCCCTCGGCGTGCCCGTCTACACGGGCTACGACGCCGCCAACCTCGACTGGAACCCCGACCTCGTGCTGCCCGGCAACGCCCTGAGCCGGGGCAACCCCGAGGTGGAGGCCGTCCTCTCGCGGCGCATGCGCTTCCTCAGCCTGCCCGAATGGCTGAAGGAGGAGGTGCTCCGGCCCCGGCGGCCCGTGGTCATCGCGGGCACCCACGGCAAGACCACCACCACGGCGCTCACGGCCCACGTTCTCGAGCGCTGCGGCCTCGCCCCCGGCTACCTCATCGGCGGCCAGCCCCTCGGCTTCGAGCACCCCGCGCGCCTCGGCGCCCCCGGCGCCCCCTTCGTCATCGAGGGCGACGAGTACGACACCGCCTTCTTCGACAAGCGCGCCAAGTTCCTGCACTACCTCCCCGAGATCGCCGTCGTCACCTCCCTCGAGTTCGACCACGGCGACATCTACGCCGACCTCGCCGAGATCGAGACGGCCTTCCAGCGCATGCTGCGGCAGATTCCGAAGGAGGGCTGGCTCGTCGCCTGCGCCGACAACCACGCCGCGTCCCTCGTCCCCCGCGCCTACTGCCGGACCGCCACCTACGGATTCAGCGAGGGCGCCGACTGGCGGGGAGTCCCCGTGGAGCGCGGCGGGCGCCGACTCCTCGCCGTGCTGCGGAACGGCGAACCCTTCCTCGAGACCGAGCCCGCCCTCGCCGGGCGGCACAACGGGCAGAACGCCCTCGCCGCCGTCGCCGCCGCCGCCCTCCTCGGCGCGGACCCGGCGCAAATCGCCGCCGCCCTCGCCGACTTCCCCGGCGTCAAGCGCCGCATGGAGGTCTTCCTGCGGCACCACGGCGCGGTCTTCGTCAACGACTTCGCCCACCACCCCACGGCCATCCGCGAGACCATCGCCGCCGCCCGCGAGAAATGGCCCGGCGCGCGCGTCCTCGCCCTCTTCGAGCCCCGCTCCAACACCACCGTCACCAACCGTTTCCAGGGCGAGCTCACCGGCGCCTTCGCCGCCGCCGACCGCCTCTGGCTCGGCCCGGCGCACCGCGCCGAAAGCCTCCCCGAAAGCGAGCGCCTCGACCGCGCCCAAATGACCGCCGACCTCGCCGCCCGCGGCGTCCCCGCCGACGCCTGCGACGACGTCCCCGCCCTCGCCCGCGCCGTCTGGGAGGAATCCCGCGACGGTGACATCGTCCTCATCATGAGCAACGGCGCCTTCGGCGGCATCTACCGCATGTTCGCGGAAATGGCGGGCTGAGAGGCGCCTCCTCCGCCGTTTGGCCCCGATCGCCGGATAAGCGACGGCCAACGTGTTCGCTCCCGGGCGCGGCAAGCGGCGCCCCTACCAGAGGATTGCCCGGTGTTCTCGTGTATGCCCGAGGTATGGGCAGGTAGGGGCGCTGCTTGCTGCGCCCTCTTTGTTCTCGGCAGGACCGTCTCACCGGGCGAGTGCGGGCACGCCTTTCACGAGAGCATGCATTCTCCTGCGCGTTCACACAACACGCCTGATCCCGTCCCCCGCCCTATCCGGCAATCGGGGTTTGGCGCCCCGCTGGAGCGGGCTTCGCGCGATTCGTATAATGGCCGTTGCGCCGGAGCGCGGGGTTCCGGCGCCAGGAAAGGGCCGGATGATGCGCGCGTTTGAGGACATTCTCGGGCTGCTGGGGCAGATCCCCCTGGTGGACACGCATGAGCACCTGTGGGAGGAGTCGCACCGGATCGGGGTGCTGACGGAGCCGGAGAAGTACGGCCGCATCGCCGCGCCGGACTTCGGGATCCTGCTGAGCCACTACACGGACTCGGACCTCTGCTCGGCGGGGATGCCGTCCGACCTGCTCCAGAAGATCACCTCGCCCTCCCTCTCTCCGAAGGAGAAGTGGGAGATCATCGCGCCGTGGTATCCCAAGGTGCGCAACACAGGCTACTTTCTGTGCCTGCGCGAGTCGCTGCGCCTGCTCTACGGCGAGACCGACCTGACGGCGGACAACGTGGAGTCCGTCTCCGCCCAGATCCGCGCGGGGATCCAGCCGGGCTTCTACGAGCACCACCTCCGGAAAGTGGCGAACATTGACTACTGCCACGTGAACAGCCTGGAGGGCGAGGTGTTCATGAAGACGGAGATGCCGGACCTGCTGGCGCAGGACCTGAGCTTCGTCGGCTTCTGCACCCTGGACAGCTGGCGGAAGAAGGCGGAGCTGGCGGACATTGAGGTGAACTCGCTGAAGGACTGGCACAAGGTCATTGACTGGTGCTTCGAGCAGTACGGCCCGCAGGCGGTGGCGCTGAAGAACCAGATGGCCTACGGCCGCCGCCTCGACTTCGCCCCCGTGACGGCAGGCGAGGCGGAGAAGCCCTTCGAGCGCCTGCTGGCGGACGGGAAGGACCTCACCGCCGACGAGCGCAAAATGGTCCAGGACCACCTGTTCCATTACTGCCTGAAGAAGGCGGCGGAGTACCACCTGCCGGTCAAGCTGCACACGGGCTACTACGCGGGCCACGGGTCCATGCCGCTGGAGCGCGTGCGCCAGAACGCCGGGGACCTGTGCGGGCTGCTGCGGGCCTACCCCAACGTGCGCTTCGACCTGTTCCACATCGGCTACCCCTACCAGGACGAGTACATCGCCCTCGCGAAGCAGTACCCCAACGCGTGGGTGGACATGTGCTGGGCGTGGATCATCAGCCCCGAGGCCTCGCGCCGTTTCCTCGCCGAGCTCCTCGTCACCGCGCCGGCAAACAAGGTGTTTGTCTTCGGCGGCGACTTCATCCCCGTGGAGATGGTGCCCGGCCACGCCGCCGTCACCCGCCGGGGCGTGGCGCTGGTCCTGCGCGACCTGGTTGAGGAGGGCTGGCTCGCCGAGGCGGACGTGCCCGACATGGCCGAGCGCCTGATGCGCGGCAACGCCCACGACTTCTTCAAACACCCCGCGAGGGGATGACACCGCCGGGAGGCTTCCCATGCACGCCGACACCTTCGCCGCCGCTGGCCTTCTGGCCGCCTGTCTGTTCTTCGCCGCCCCCGCCGCGCGGGCGGGCGAGCCGCTCACCGTGCGCACGGCGTACTACGAGCTGCGTCTCAACGGCGAAACCGGGGACATAGAGTCCTTCACGGCCAACGGACGCGGGCTCATCCAGGCCTGCGGCGCGCCGCGCGCCCTGTTCACCCTTAGGTTCCGCGCCGCCGACGGCGCGCCGACCGACCTGTCCGCCCTGTCGGCCCGGTCCTTCTCCGCCGCGCGCGAGGAGTCGGACGGCGAGACCCGCCTGGTCCTCGCCTACACCGAACTGGACGAGCGGCCCGTGGACGTGCGCGTGACGGTGCGCTGCCCCCACAACGAGCCCACGACCTACTGGTCCCTGTCGCTGACCAACGGCACGGGGCTTCGGCTGGACCACATAGACTTCCCCACGGTGGTCACGCCGAATGATCTGGTGGCGACGGGCGGCGACGCCCGCGTCTTTTGGCCGGGCATGGAGGGCGTGGTGGTCGAGGACCTGTCGCTGCGCGAGGGGTTCTGGTGGAAGTGGCGGCCCATCGAGCACCCGACCATGGGCTGGATCGGCCTGTACCCCTCGTCCTGCCCCATGCAGTTCATGGCGTACTACGGCCGCGACGCGGGGCTCTACCTCGCCGCGCACGATCCGGAGAGCCACCCCAAGGGCGTCGAGTACCACCCCCACCCGCAGGGCGGCATCTTCCTCGACTACCGGCTCTTTCCCGGCGGCGTCATCGCGCGCGAATACGCCATGCCCTATGAGATGGCCCTGGGCGCCTTCACGGGCGACTGGCACGACGCCGCCGAACGCTACCGCGCCTGGCTGGAGACATCGGCCATGCCGCGCCCGCCCCGGCTGACGGAGAACCCCGCGCTGCCGGACTGGTTCCAGGAGTCGCCCATCGTGGTCACCTATCCGGTGCGTGGCACGAAGGACCTCGGCGACATGGCGCCGAACGAGTACTACCCCTACACGAAGGCGCTCCCGGCGCTGGAGTTCCTGTCCGAACAGTTTGACAGCAAAGTGCTCGCCCTGCTCATGCACTGGGAGGGCAGCGCGCCGTGGTCGCCGCCCTACGTCTGGCCGCCCTACGGCGGCACGGAGGATTTTTCCAAGTTTGTCGAGGCCCTGCACGCCGGGGGAAACCTTGCGGGGCTCTACGCCAGCGGCACGGGCTACACCATCCGCAGCAACACGGACCCGTCGTTCACAAAGGAGGAGGAGTTCGAGGAGCTGCGCCTGGTGGACATCGTAACGCGCGCGCCCGACGGCACCCCCGCGGAGAACGGCGTCTGCGCCGGGCCCAACGCCCAGCGCATCGGCTACGACATGTGCCCGGCGAACGAGTGGGTGAAGGACACGGTCGCGCGCGAGGTCGCCAAAATCCTCCCCTCCGGCGTGGACTACCTCCAGTACTTCGACCAGAACCTCGGCGGCTCCTGCTACCGCTGCTACGCCGCGACCCACGGCCACGCGCCCGGCCCCGGCCTCTGGCAGAACGCCGCCATGGCGGACATCTACCGGCGCATCCAGGAGCTGGTCGCCCGGAGCGGCCGCAAGGTGCTCATCGGCTGCGAGGCCGCCGCCGCCGAACCCTTCATCCCGTATCTGCTGTTTAACGACAACCGCTTCCACCTGAACCTCCATGCCGGGACGCCCGTGCCCGCCTACGCCTACGTCCACCACGAGTACCTGAACAACTTCATGGGCAACCAGAACGGTGTGAGCGCGTTTGTGGACCTTGCGCGGTCGCCGCTCAACCTGCACCAGCGCGTGGCCCTGTCCTTCGCCCAGGGCGACTTCCTTACGGCGGTGCTGAAAGGCGGAGGAAAACTGTGCTGGGAGTGGGGCGGCTCGTGGGACGCCGAGGGCCCCGACCACGGCTCCGTGGCGGCGCTCATGCGCAACCTGAACGCCTGGCGGCGCGGCACCGGCAAACCGTACCTCCTCTACGGCCGCATGCTCAAGCCCTTCCCCGTCACGGGGGACTACGAGATCCCCATCATCACCCCCCGGGACCAGCGCATCCCGTTCCGGTCGGTGTTCACCACCCGCTGGCAGGCGGGAGGCAAGACCGCCCAGGTGCTGGTCAACTACACACCGGAACCGCAGCGCGTGACGCTGCGCTGCGGGGAGGCGGCGGGCCGCCCCGTCCTGTTCACCGACCCCCGCGCGGCGGGGACCGAAGCGCCCCGGGCGGGCGCGGACGGC
>JAKPUV010001160.1 GCA_029554925.1 Candidatus Hydrogenedentota bacterium
AGACGACCACCGTCGCCTCCTCCAGCGCGAGGCGCACCTGGTCCTGCATCTTCTTCGAGATCTCGTCCAGCGGGTCCTCGATGATGCCCCCCGTGTCCACCACCCGGAACGGCTTGCCGTTCCACGATCCGTTGCCGAAGAACCGGTCCCGCGTGATCCCCTCCTCGTCGTGCACGATGGCCCGCTGTTTGCCGATGATGCGGTTGAACAGGGTGGACTTGCCGACGTTCGGGCGTCCGCACACCGCCACCAGGGGCGGCCTTTTCTTCTTCGCAGAGGTCATTTTCGGCCTTCTTTTTCGTTCACCTGGGTCCAGCCGAAGAGGAGATAGTCCCCGAGCGACCAGACCGAGCACAGCACGGTGGCCCACATCAGCCACACCGACCACCCCCAGCCGATCAGCAGGACCGTCATGGTGGTCATCTGCACCGCCGTGGTGATCTTCCCGGACGGCCGGGGGCGCACCCGCACGGGGCCGTACAGTTCGTTGATCAGCCACGCGCCCAGCACAATGAGCACGTCGCGCGCCAGCACCGCCCCCGGGAACCACAGGGGCACCGCCGGCTCAAACGCGGGGTTTCCCGCCATGAACACCAGCCCCAGGTTCACCAGCAGCTTGTCCGCCAGCGGGTCCAGCCGCCGCCCCAGCGCGGAAACCTGCCCGAACCGGCGCGCCACATACCCGTCGAGGGCGTCGGAAACCGCCGCCGCGACGTACAACGCCAAGGCCAGATGCCGCAATCCCGGCCGGTCCGGTGTGCAAAGGTGCACCATGCCGCAGAACACCGGGACAACGGCCAGCCGGAACAGCGTGATGCGGTTGGCAAGGGTCACTCGGAACCCTCCGTCGCTACGTGAGCGCTGCTGCAAACCCCGTGTCACGGGTATCTTACCCGTTGGGCCGGGGGGGAAGCAAAGCCCGGGCGGGTTGCCCCCGCGCGGGCAAGACCGCGCGAAAGGACTGTCGGCGTTCGCTTTTACCCAGGGGACACGCTGTGCGGAGCACCTTGGAGTGCGGTGGGTTGCCGCCGCCGTTCTTCCCGCAGGCTTGCCTGCGGGGCGCCCCGGCGGGAGCCGGAGCCTCTTCGGGAAAGAGACCGTTTTCCTGCGCTTCGCCCGGACGTCCCCTGGGATCGCCAGGCTCTAGCCTGGCACCGCGCGCCTATGCGCGCGTCCGCCTTTTTTCCCCCAGACGCCAGATTCATTTCCCCTATGGACACGGCGGCTTCCCTTCACTGCGCGCGTTATGACAATGTCGCCGTTGCGGAACGCGAGGAGGAAAACCAAAAGGCCAGGCTGGAGCCTGGCGGTCCCAGGGGAGTGTGGTTGGGGGAGACGAGGCGGCCGAGGCCATGGCGGGCATGAGATGGCCGCGCTACGCTCGCCATGACGGGGTGATGTCGGTCCGCCCCCCTCCGGGTGCGGAGGGCCGCTTCCGGAGCGTATACTATCGGGGAACTTCCCTTGTGAAAGGTCGGCATGCAGTGAAGCGAGAATTCAGCGGATGGCGGGAGGGGCTGTTTCTGTATGGCCCGGTGATCCTCCTGGGGGTGGGGGTGTGCCTCGCGGGCGCGCTGTGGGGCGCGGCCTGGGCCGGGGTGCCCGTGCTCCTCGTGGGCGTGGCCATGATGCTCTTTTTCCGCGATTTTCCCCGCACCATCACGGCCACGGGGAACGAGATCGTCTCGCCCGCCGACGGCACGGTGGTCGCCATTGAGGACCTGGCGGAAACCCCCCACTACGACGGACCCTGCCGCCGGGTGAGCGTGTTCATGTCCGTTTTCAGCGTCCACGTCAACCGCGCCCCCTTTGACGGCACGGTGCGGGAGGTGCGCTACGCGCCGGGGAAATACAAGGACGCGCGGCTCCCCGAGAGCAGCAAGGTCAACGAGTCGAACGCCGTCTGGATGGACACGGCCCACGGCCCGGTGACGGTCCGCCAGATATCCGGCGCCGTGGCGCGGCGGATTGTCTGCCCCGTCGGCCCGGGGGCCGTCCTGCGGCGCGGGGAGAAATACGGCATGATCCGCTTCGGGTCGCGCTTGGAGACCTATCTGCCGCC
>JAKPUV010001175.1 GCA_029554925.1 Candidatus Hydrogenedentota bacterium
GACGGAACCCCCGCCGAGGATGTGGACTGGGCGACCCCCCTCGTTGAGTTCTGGGACCGCGACCTGTACACGCCCAGCTGGCTCTTCTACATGGAGGCCTGCTTTGCGGTCATTGTGGTGATTCTGGTCCTCCGGTACCGCCCCATGTCCACGCAGCGCAAGCCCAAGCCCAAGTACAATCCCGACGGCACGCCGATATCCAAGAAGGAGAAGAAGCGGGGCGCGGAGGACTACTTGCACAAATACCGCCGCAGAAACTACGAGGCGGAGCTTCGGGAGGAGGATGAGAAGCTGAGGCGTTTGGAAAACCTTCGCCGCAAGTAGGCCTGTCTGCGCCCGCCCGCTTGGTTTTCTGTTTGCATCTTCGCACCTTGCGCAATTGGCGCAATTGCGCGTATCGGGTCCCGCAGCCACATGAGGAATGTAACCTGCTCATAAAAAAAAGGTTGTACAGAGGACGCCGTCGGAATGATCAGGTTTTTTTCTTGACAGGGGGTTGGCGAACACGGGGCTTCCGTGTATAATACCTTTGATGAAAACGGGCGGGAGTCTTCGGACCCCTGACCGAGAGGCGGACGGCACATGCACTACACGGTGTACCTCGTTGTGATGACGGGCATCATCGCGGTGGTGACGCTTGTGAGCGTGCCGTCCCTTTTCGCCAGGAAATGCCCCGGATGCGGGAAACGCAACCGGGTGGACGCGCGGCGGTGCCGTGCGTGCGGCGCCGAACTTCCCCCGGACGACCTGTAGGCGGCCCGTTACGGGCGACAACAAGGAAGGTGGACAAACCGTGGCCGAAACGACGTCGTGTCCATTCTGCGGGAAGGAGGCGCCCGCCGGCAACCGCAATTGTCCCCACTGCGGCGGCCCCCTCAAGGAGGGTGTGGTGGCGCCCTCCTCCGGAAAGCGCTGTCCCACCTGCCGCGCCGAAGTGCAGGCGGGCGACATCATCTGCGTTGCCTGCGGCACCAACCTGCTCACGGGCCAGCGTGTGGCTGCGCCCGGCGGAAAGAACGAGGCGAAGGCCGGAGGGGTCTCATTTCCCGTGAAGGCCGTGCTTAAATGGCTTTCCGTGGGGGTGGTGGTCACGGCGCTGGCGGCGGGCCTGGTGGTGGGCGCCGCGTATTTGTTTGGAGACCCCCTGGACAAGGCGCGGTCGCTGGCGGCGGCGGGAAACATCCCCGAGGCCCTTGCCACCGCCCAGAAGGCCGTGGAAAGCCGGCCCAACAACCGGGACGCGCGCATCCTTCTTGGGAAGCTGCTCATGCAGGCCGGGCAGCCCGCCCGGGCCGCCGACGCCTTTGAGGCCGCCCTGAAACTGGACGCCAAGGACCCCTCCCCGGGGTACCTGGCCGTGGTGGCGGCGGCGAAGACCGGCGGGGACGAGGGGCTGCGCAGGCAGATTTCCACGCTGCGCGAACTGGTCCGCCTGCATCCGGACGAGCAGAAGGCCTGGCGCCTGCTGGTGACCGCGCTCGGCGCGGTTCACGAACACAAGGAGCAGGCGGCCGCGATCTACGACGCGGGCTCCGCCGGCATGGCCACCGGCATCTCCCTGGGCGTGCTGCCGGGAATGGCCCGCGCCCTGGCGCGCGAATTGCCCGAGGCCGAGAAATCCCTCCGCGAGCTGGCCGCCGCCGCCCCGGACAACGGGGACGCGCAGGCGGCGCTGGGCCTTGTGCTGAGCCTCCAGGGGCAGGGAGAGCAGGCTTCCCAGGCCCTCCAGGCGTCGCTGGACAAGAACCCCTCGGCGCCGGGCCGGGTGCGCTTTCTTCTCGCGCTGCACCGTCTGCGCGACGGCGCCTACGAGCAGGCCCTGTCCCTGCTTCGGCAGGCACGCAAGGACCTTCCCGACGATGCCCGGATTTCATTCTTCTTCGCCCTGGCCCTCCAGCAGGCGGGGCTGAACGACGAGGCCCTCGTGGAGTTTGAGCGGGTCTCGTCCGGTTCCGGGCCGCATGCGGCCGAGGCGGCGGTGCAGATGGCCGTCCTCCTCCTCAAAATGGACAACGTGGACCGGGCGGCG
>JAKPUV010001184.1 GCA_029554925.1 Candidatus Hydrogenedentota bacterium
GCGGCGCCCACGTGGTGAACCTGCGCGGCCAGCACGTGCCGGCCCGCCGTCAGGCGCGCGCGGAAGGTCTGGTATTCGGGATAGGCCAGGGGGAAACGCGCCGGTCCCTCGCCGAGGGGGGCGCCGTTTAGCGTCAGCACATACCACGACGCGCCCAGCACGCGGAAGGACACCTCGGCCCCCTCGGCGAGCTCAAAGTGTCCGCGGAAGGCGGCATGGACATCCGCCTCCTCCGGGGCGGCTCCCGGCAGCCACTGCGGGGCAACGGAAAAGGGCTGCCCCGCGGCGGCGGCGGCAAGACACAGCAACAGCGCGATACGGGGAACCATCCTGACGCCTCCTATGGGCTTGCGGGTGCGGAACAGGCTCCGGGCCTACAGGACGAACTGCGGCCAGGGGGCGCGGTTCTCGCGGCCCGCGAGGGCCTGCGCCTCCGGGTCGTTGGTGATCTTTTCCGTCGCCGGGTCGAAGTCGAGTTTTCCGTTCCGCCGCGCGGCGATGTTGGCCAGGTGGCACATGACGGCAGTCTTGTGGCCCTCGGTCACGGGGGCGACGGGCTTGGCCGTTCCCTCAATGGCGTCCGCGAAGTTGATTGCGTGCGGCAATTCCATCTCCGTCCCCGGGTGCTTCTCCGGTTTCCCCTCCTTGGGGGCGAAGGTCCAGCCGTCGCGGCCGATGACAAGGGTTCCCTTCTCCCCGCCAAACTCGGCGCCGCTTCCTTTTCCGTTGATGCCAAACTTGGTCCACAGGCGCTGCTCCCAGATCACGGTGGTCTCGGGGAACTGGTAGATGGCCGTCTGGGTGTCCGGCGTCTCCTTGGCGTCCTTCACGACGAGCTGGCCGCCGATGCCCAGCACGGCGGAGGGCAGGTCCAGGTCGAGATACCACCGCACGATGTCAATCCAGTGGGCGCCCCAGTTGCCCATTTCGCCGGTGCCGAAGTTCCAGGTGAAGTGCCAGTTGTAGTGGGTCAGCTCGGGGTTGTACGCGCGGAACGGCGCGGGGCCCACCCACAGGTCGTAGTCGAACCCCGCCGGCGGGTCGGCGTCCGGAACGCGCGGGACGGTGTCGCGGTCGTGGGTGATCCACGCGCGGGCAAAGCCCACCTTGCCGAGGCCGCCGCCCCGGATGAAGTCGCGCGCCTCCTGGAAGTGCGGCCCGCTGCGCTGCTGCGTTCCCACCTGCACCGCCAGTTTTGGATTCCGGGCCGCTGCGGCCACCATCGCGCGGCCGTCGAGAATGTTGTGGGACATCGGCTTTTCCACATAGACGTGCTTGCCCGCGTCCAGCGCCATGACCGTCGCCAGCCCGTGCCAGTGGTCCGGCAGGGCCACCACCACCGCGTCAATGCCGGGGTCGTCCAGCACCTTGCGGAAGTCCTGCGTGAACGCGGGCACCTTCTCCAGCTTCCTGCCGATCTTGCCCACCGCCACGTCATACATGGCCCGGTCGCAGTCGCACAACGCGGCCACCTCGAAGCGGCCGCAGGCGTTCATGGAGTCCGCCACCTGGTTGCCCCGGTTGCGCAGTCCGATCACGCCTACGCGGATGCGCCCGTTCGCCCCAAGGGCGCTCTTCCCAATGGTGAAGGCGGCGGCGGCCACCGCGCCGGATTTCAAAAACACGCGCCGGTTCATGGACTTCATTTCACATCTCCCTGCATGGGTTGCGTTGCCCTCCCATTATAAGAGACACCGCTTCCCGCAGCAACCGGCGGCAGGACCCGCGCGAATAGAAAGAGGGCGGACACCGCCGGGGTGCCCGCCCTGGGAATGCGCACGGGTTGCTACTGGATGTTGCCGCTCAGCACCTGCACCATGCCCTTGGAGAGCGGGCTCTCGGTGCCGTACCGGAGGAATTCAACATGGCCGTCCATGTAGAGCACGTTGCAGCCGCCGGGGACGTGGTTCATCATGTCCGGATTCGCCGCGGACACGTCGTCCCACATGATGTACAGCTCGCTCTGCGCCTGGGCGGAGGCGCCGGGGTTGTTGATGTCGGTGATGTAGAAGCGCTCAATGCCCTCCCGCAGGCGCCGAATCGCGCCGAAGTCCTGGTCATACTTGGTGAGGTCCGTCTTTGGCGAGCTCTGCGCCCAAATCAGGAAGTTGAACACGTCCTGATTGGTGAGGTTGAGGTCGGTGAGGGTCACCGTGGTCAGGGTCGGGCCCACCACCGGGTCCGCAAAGAAAAGATCGTCGCGCATGGTCCAGCCCCAGTAGTTGTAGGAGGCGGACTGGATTTCGCAGGGCGACACCCTGCCCGTGGTCGGGTCGTCGTTGAAATACCACCCATCAAGCGCGTCGGGATTTGAGTCGGAGGGGCACAGCAGGATGTTGATGTCCGTCAGGTACTCCGGATACACCGTGTCGCCCTGGAACATGGTGTCCACCGGAAAGGCACCGGCCCCTACGGGCTGGTCACACAAATCCCCGCCGCGGGAGTGCATCGGCGGGAACGCCTGTCCCTTGGACTCGTTGGCATACATCTTCATCATCAGGCCCAGCTGTTTGAGGTTGTTCTGGCAACTGGAACGGCGTGCGGCCTCGCGCGCGCGGGCCAGGGCTGGCGCGGGGGGTGTGGTATGCTGGTGGGCGGGGTGCGTGCGGCCTCGCGCGCGCGGGCCAGGGCTGGCAGCAGAATCGCGGCCAGGATGCCGATGATCGCAATGACCACCAGCAGTTCGATGAGGGTAAAGCCTTTTTTCATGATGAGTTCCTTGTCGTTTGGTTGAACTTCCCAAGCGAGACACCGATGTCTCTTGGTAATGTATATCACAAGTTTCGCACCTTGTCAACTATCAATAACTCTTCGCAAATAAGTTCAGAAAACGCGGAATTCAAATTATTTATAGGCTTGCCGGGCGGGCTGACTGCAGAAACGCTTGACCTGTAACGGTTAGAGGGATATGATGACGGCAACGGGAAGAGGGGCTGCCTGAGCATGACACTGGAGGACGGACGATGAGTGGTCAGGGTGTCCGTTGGTTGTGGCGGGAGCTCCCCGGGCTCGTAGCCACGGGGGTGATGGACGCGGAGACGGCGGAGCGGCTGCGGCGGCACTACGGGCCGCCCGGGCAGGTGTTCGGCCGCAGTCTGCTCATGGGGATTCTCGCGGGGCTGGGCGCGGCGTGTGTGGGGCTGGGGGTCATCCTGATCTTCGCGCACAACTGGGATTCCCTGCCGCGCGCGGCCAAGACGGGC
>JAKPUV010001190.1 GCA_029554925.1 Candidatus Hydrogenedentota bacterium
CCGGCGCCACGCTCTCGCCCTGCGACCCGAAGTTCTGGGACGCGCTCCAGGAGAAGTTCCGCATGCTCCTCACGGCGATGCCGGAGCTGGACGGGATCGAGCTGTGCAACGACGATATTTCGGGATTCTGGGACGCCTACCAGCCCTTCGACGTGACGCGCGACGCCCCGGAGTGCGACTGGTCGTACGCGAAGCGGTTCAACACCTTCGTGCGGAAGGTGCACGAGGTGGTGGCGGGGGAGTTCGGCAAGACCTACTTCCACTTCACCTGGGGCCTGCGCGAGCACGAGATCCACTGCCAGCCGGAGGTGTACAGGGCGGTGTTCAACGCGGACATGCCCGTGGACCATTTCTACGCCATGCCGAAGATCACCCGGGGCGACCGGTGGTGGCACCAGCCCTACAACGCCACGTTCAACTTGACGCCGCACGAGACCGTCGTGCTCTTCGAGACCATGAACTACCACGAGGGCGGGGCGACGCGGATGTTCCCCACCTTCTCGGGCGAGTACTTCCAGCGCGGTCTCCAGACCTTCCTCGCGCCGGAGAACTCCAATGTTCGCGGCATGGCCGCCCTCGCCGGGGCGGGCACCGACGACTGGGGCACCACGGGCGCGCACAGCTACATCCTCTACCGGCTCATGTGGAACCCCGACGACTCCATGGAGGACATCGCGCGGGACTTCTGCGCCATCCACTTCGGCGCGGCGGCGGCGGAGGAGATGGCGCGGATTCTCCTGCTCACCCCGACGGCCCACCAGTACGGCCTCCACATCGAGCCCATCTCCTACGGCCAGTTCAACTCGTTCCTGCACATGCGCGTGGGCACTTTCCCCGCCGACGGCTACCCCGCCATAGACGGCGGCAAGGAGCACCTCGCATTCCTGCGGCGGGTCTACCTGCGCTGCGTGCCCTGGCGGGAGCCGACCCTGCGCGCCCTGGCTCAGGGGCTGGAGGCAGCGGATGAGATGACCGCGCGGTACGCGGACGCGCGCGGCAAAATCGCCGACCCCGCGCTGGCGGAGGAGCTGGGCATCCGCCTGGCCATGACGCGCAACCTGATCCGCACGAACATCGGCTACGTCAAGGTCATGTTCGCCTATTTCGACCAGATGGACGCCCCGTCGCCGGAACACCATGCCGCGCTGGCGGAGGCGCTGGAATGCCTCGCCACGGCGAAGGCCGATTTCCAGGCCACCCCCGGGTTCAAATTCGACCTGTTCGGCGTGAACGCCCTGCAGCGGAACGCCGAGGACGCCCTGAAGGACACGGAGGCGGCGCGGGAGCGCCTCGCGCGCATTCCCAACCGGCGGGAGATCGAGGCGCTCATCGCGGACCAGCAACGCCGCTACCGGGAGGTGCTGGAGGCGCACAAGGACGATGCGAAACTGTTCGCCCGCTTCGAGGTGCTGGTGGACGGACAGGACATGCTGGTCCTGAAGGGGGACGCCTTCCAGGTCGTCAACATCCGCTGGGACGGCGCGCATGTGCAGGTGGGTGACATCCACTTCCCCCTGCCCGAGACCCCCGGCACTCTCGTGCCCAGGGACATCGAATCGCGGCCCATGCACCCCTTCGTGCTGGAGCAGCCCTCGCCGGAGAACGGGCACCAGGCCAAGGTCTACCTCGACGACCTCCCCGGCGCGAACGGCTGGATGCGCTTCGAGCTCTACTGGATCCCCGAAACGCCCGAGGCACTGGGGCTGGTCGTCCCCTGGGCGGGGGACAAGTAGGCAACCGTCGGACAGGTCGGACGAGTCGGACCGGTCGGACAGGTCTGTGGTTTCCCTACTCCGTTTCGTAGTACCGGTACATGAACCGGCCGGGGGGCGCGGCGTCGCCGTGGAGGGTGAACTCCAGGATGTCGCCGTCGGCCTGCGTGTTGTCGGCCCACTTGAAGCCGAAGTCGAGACGGTCGCCGGGTTGCAGCCCCAGCGCCTCCCTCGGCACCGCGAGGGTCAGGCGGTCACCGTCAACGGCCCACCGCGCCGTGCCGGCGGGCGTCCAGCTCCAGCCGCCCGCGCAGCGTTCCACCGTCGCCTCCGCGCCGTCCCGCGCGCGGTTGACCAGCATGTCATAGCCCTCCCAGCCCGTGTCGGCGCGGCGGTCCAGATTGATGAACAGCCGCATCCACGCGCCGTCGGCGGGCGGGGTGAGGGCATCGCGGGTCCGCGCCAGAAACCACACGAAGCGGTCGTCGCGCGCCACGCGGCACTCCACTATGTTGTTGCGCAGGGTGGCGTTCACATACCGCCCGGCGCTTCCCCAGCCGGGATGGTCGCGCGGCGGCAGGCCCGCATGGTTGCGGTAGACGGGCGCCGCGGCGTCCCATTGCGCCGCGCCGCCCTCCGGGTCAATGGAAACGCGCGGCCCGGCGGCGGGCTGGGGGCGCGCCCCCTTGTGCCGCCGGACGCGGTCCACGAGCTGGTGGTAGTAGGCGTCCGTGTGTCCGCCGCGCATGGGCTCGATGTCGCGGCTGTTCTCGTGGTTGAACTGGTCCACGAACATGACCGGATCGCGCACGCCCGCGAACTCGTCGAAGCGCATGGCGATCCACTCGTTCCATCCGGTGACGAAGACGAACTTCGGGTCCTCCGCCAGCGCGCGGGACCACTGCTCCGAGAAGTTGAACCCGTGCCATGCCGCGTCGGGGCGGGTGTCCCAGGCGCCGCCGTGGAAACTGCGGCCCAGCGCGCCCTTCTCCGACAGCGCGCCGAGACGCCCGTTCACGGCATTCTGCGCGACGCCGACGGTCATCTGCTCCTTCTCGCCCGCGCGGTTGGGGAAGACGTGCTGCGGGAAGACCTCCAGCCAGCCCCACTGGTCCGGGCCGCTGGGGCCGGTGAAATACGACGGCTCGGGTTTGCGGAAGGTGAAGAATCCCTTCACGGAGTCGTCCACCTTCGCCGGGTCCGCCAGAATCAGCGGCTTGCCGTCCCACAGGAACCAGAGGTCGTGGTACAGCCCCGGCCCGTAGAGGTCGGCGTACAGCGTGTCCACCACCTTCCGGGGGTCCCAGAACGGCGCGAGGAACGCGATCTGCGGCGTGCGCTCGCCGGCGGCGCGCAGGGCGGCGTAGACCGCGCAGAGCGCCAGGTAGTTCTTCCTGTAGGTCTCCTGGTTGGTCACGTCGAAAATAATGACGTCCACCTGCGCGTCCGCGAGCATTTGGGCGTGCTTTCCAATGACCCAGGGGTCGTCCGAGAGGTAGTAGCCGAAGAGCGGCTCGCCCCAGTGGTGGAAGGCGCGCATGGGCCCCCACGCGGGGTGGCTGGCGTCGGAGACCGCCTCCGGATGCGCCGCGAGGATCTTGCTGATGTCGTGCGGCCCCGACTGCCCGTGCGCGCCGAGCCACAGGAAGTAGAACATGCCCACAAAGCGGTCCGCGCGCGGCGCGGGGGCCTCCGGCGCGGTCACCGCCGCCCGCCCGAGCACGTCCACCACCTCCCACGTGTCGGCCATGAGGTCAACCGGCGCGGCGGGTCCGCGCAGCAGGCCATGCAGGTAGTCCCAGGCCCACGCGCGGGTCCCATCGGGCTTAAGAAGCCAGAAGCCCCGGCAGTCGTCGTTGGCGGACACGGGGGTCCGTTTCGGCTCGTTGCAAAAGAGCTGCCAGTAGATGATCCAGGGACACCCCCAGTCGAGGGCGGTCTCGACGGCGCTCCGGACGATTTCCCGGTGTTTCTCCAGCCCGTCATTCTCGGGCCAGCCGAACTCGCCGAGATACACGTTCCTGGCGCCGAAAGCCGCGCTGTCCGGCGCCTGGGCGGCGATGTAGTCCAGCGCCCGGCGCAGATCCCCCTTTCCGGGCATGGCGTCCCAGGCGGAATAGGAGACCAAATCGAGCTTCGCGCGCGGAAGCACCCGGTTGACAACATTCGGCTTTCCCTGGTCAAGCGAGCGCAGGACCAGGTTCACCTCGGCCGCGTGCCACACCTGAACGTCCTGCGCGCCGACCTCGACCCGCGCCCGCTCCACGCCGCGCTGACGCGCCGCCAGCCAGCCGACCATGCCCTCCGCCGCCTCGGGGGTCGGGTCCGCCTCGGGGTCGTACCCGCCCCGTATTGCCCAGTCGCCCTCCCAGTGCTGCAGCACGAAGGTCTTTCCCGTTCCGGAATAGGTCTCCAGAAGGAAGCGGGTGAGTTCATAAAACTGCCGTTCCTCATCCGTTTCCTGCTCCGGGGTAATCCCCCGGGTCCAGTAGTGTTCAGGCCTTCCCAGGGCATAGACCGTCAACACGAAGGTTTTGAAGGGCTTCGCGAAGAGGTCCGCATAATGCGGGTGCTTCGCCATGGCTGTCAGGCTGTCAAAAGACGC
>JAKPUV010001193.1 GCA_029554925.1 Candidatus Hydrogenedentota bacterium
CCCGTCCAGCAGCCGGGTGTACACCGCCAGAGTGCCCTCGATCATTCTCTCGGCGGAGAAGGCGGCCTCGGCCAGCTCCCTGCCCGTTTTCGCCATGATCCGGGCGTCTTCCGGCTTCCGCAGGCATTCGGCCACGGCGGCGGCCAGGGCCTCGGGGTCGCTGACGGGCACCAGCCAGCCCGTGCGGTGGGGAATGACCATCTCGTCCGCGCCGCCCGCCCGGGTCGCCACGACGGGGGTACCGGAGGCGAGGGCCTCCAGGATGGAGGTGCCCAACCCCTCCGAGGTGCTGGAGGAGACATAGACGTCCCCCGCGCGGATGACGCGCGGGGCGTCGGGCCGGTGGCCCAGAAAACGGACCCGGTCCGCGAGACCCAGTTCGGCGGCCAGCCGTTCGAGGTCGGCGCGAAGCTTGCCGCCCCCCGCGATGACCAGCCAGGCGCCGGAAAACTCCCCGGACACCCGCGCAAACGCGCGCAGAAGGCTTGCATGGTCCTTGTGGTCCACCAGCGCGCCGGCCGACACCAGCAGGGGCGCGCCGTCGGGCACGCCCATCTCGCCGCGCGGCAGGGGCTCCACGGCCACCCGCGCGGCGTCCACGGCGCTGTGGACCACCTCAAGCTGTCGGACCGGCGCGCCCCAGTCGCGCATGACGCGGGCGACACAGCGGGACACGCAGAGGATGCGGTCGGGCTGGGCGTATTTCCACCGGTTCAGGAAATGGCCCGCCGGGGGAAAACTCACCCGCCGCGACACCACGAGCCTCGCCGGGGCCTTGAAGACGCCCCTGGAAAGGGCGGCGATACCGTGGGCGTGGCTGGTGTGGGCGTGGATCAGGTCTATGCCGTGCTCGCGGACAAACCGGGCGATGCGGCGGGCGCTGAGGAGGTCCCACTCCCCGCACAGCGGCAGGGGCAGGCGCCCGGCGACGTCGCCGTGGGCGGCGCTGTGCACAAACTCCCCGTCGGGACGTCCGGCCACCCATACCTCGTGGCCCCGCGCGCCGAGGCCGCGCACCAGCCAGGAGGCCTGCTGCTCGCCGCCGCGCCAGCCCTTTTGCTCGTCCAGATGGAGAATCTTCACAGACGGGTGTCCCTCGATTGGCCGCCGGACGGGCGTGTCCCGTCCGCGGAAGGGCGATTATACGACAGCGCCCCCTCAGCGGGGAAGGCGGGCCTTTCCCTGGCGGTGGATGCCCAGGGCGCGGCGGTAGGCCTGCTCGGTGCGGCGGGCGAAGACTTCCAGCGTGAACTCCGCCAGCACGCGCCTGCGGCCCGACCGGCCCATGCGGCCCCGCGACTCGGGGGACTCAATCAGGCGGCGCAGCGCCGCCGCGAGGGGATCCACCGTGCCCGCGCGGACCACCAGCCCCTCCACGCCGTCGGAGACGATCTCCTTGAGCCCGCCGTAGTCCGAGGCGACCACGGGAACCTCGCTTGCCATGAGCTCCTTCAGGCTGAAGGAGGAGGTGTCGCAGTCCACGGACGGCTGCACGCCGATGTCCACCGCGCGCACGCATTCCGGCATGTCGTCGCGGTAGCCGGCGAACCGCACGCGGTCGGCGATGCCCAGCCGTCCCGCCAGCTCCCGCAGGTGCGGCTCCAGCTCGCCCTGCCCCAGCGCCAGCACGCGGAGTTCCGGGCAGGCGTTCCTCAGCTGGGCCACGGCGCGGAACAGGAACTCGTGGCCCTTGGCCTTGACAAGCCGCGCCACGATCCCCAGCACGATGTGCGTGTCGTCATAGCCGAATTCCGCCCGCGCCCGCGCGCGGGACTCCGGGTCCGGACGGAACAGCTCCGCGTCCACCC
>JAKPUV010001196.1 GCA_029554925.1 Candidatus Hydrogenedentota bacterium
CTCCTCCCGCGCCGCGGCCTCGAAGAAGGCATGGTTCAGCCGGCGGCGCAGGCGGTCGGCCTGCCAGTCCCAGGGGCTGTCCGGGTCCCACGGATCCACCTCGAAGGCCCGCACCGACACCCCCGCCCGCGCGTCGGGCCGCAGGGCGCGCAGGATGCGCGCCGCCGCGCCGTGGGCCGCCGCGAGATGCCGGCGGATCGTCTCCGGGGCGCGGCGTCCGCGCGCGCGCCCGGGCCATGCGCCCTCCGACTGCGACCGTGTGACCCAGTGCTCCGGCTCCACCACGGGCACCCAGTCGCGGCACAGGGGTGCGAGCGCCTCCAGCACCGCCCGCGCATAGGCCTCAAACCGCGCCGCCGCCCGCGCGCCCGCCCAGCCGCCCTCCTCCGCGAACCAGCGCGGTGCGGCCACCTCGTGCAGCGCGGCCACGGGCGTCAAGCCCAGGGCGCGCATCCCGGCGAACCCTTCCGCGTAATGGGCCAGCGCCGCCGCGTCCACCGTGTCCGGTTCCGGGCACACCCGCGCCCACGACAGGCTGACAAACACGGCGTTCAACCCCAGCTTCCGCGCCAGGGCGAAATCCGCCCCGTGCCGGTTCCAATGGTCTGCGGCGGTCTCCGAGGTGGACCCGTCCGCAATCCGCTTCGGCCGCTGCTCCCACCGCCACCAGTCGCTGTGAAAATCCCCCCCCTCCGTCTGGTGCGCCCCCACCGTCCCGCCCATGAGAAACCCCTCGGGCAGTTTCAGGCCCTCCTGCGGATCCTGTGTGCGGCTGTGTTTCATGCGCTCCTTTCGGCGGATTGCCTGTCCGGCGGACCCGCCCGCTGGCGTCATGGTATCATGCCGCCGCAACCCTTGGGCAATCACCGTGAACACACCATAACAATGAGCCCGCGTCGCGAAGAAAACGCTGGAACGCCCTCCGCACCGCTTGTTCTCCTGCTGCTTCAGCGGCCGGGGCTGGGGATCCGTTCGGCGAACCGGCTGCTGGACGTGTTTGGGGGGGACCCGGCACGGTGGCGGCCTTTGGCGGGGTGGCCGATTGCGCGGGTGCTGGCGGCGCATCCGGTGCTCACGCCGCACCAGGCGGAGTGGGTGGCGCAGATGCCCTGGGCCGAGTGGTCGGCGTGCGAGGAGGGGCTGCGGAAGGCGGAGGCGGACGGGGTGCGCGCCGTGTGCCGGGGGCAGGAGGGGTATCCGGCGGCGTTTGATGCCTGCCTCGGCGCGGACGCGCCGCCGCTGCTGTATCACACGGGCGACCTCGCGCTGGCGTCGGCGGTGGCGGGGGCCGTGGTGGGCACGCGCTCGCCGAGCCGCAACGGCCTGCGCGCGGCGGGCCGCTGCGCGGCGTCGCTGGTGCGGGGGGGCGCGGTGGTGGTGAGCGGCGCGGCGGCGGGGGTGGACACGGCGGCGCATGAAACAGCCCTGCGGGACGGCGGCCGATCGGTGGCCGTGTTTCCCCAGGGATTGCTCACATTGACCCTGCCGGATCCGTGGCGGGAGGCGGTGGAGGCGGGACGCCTGCTGCTCCTGAGCGAGTGTCCCCCCCACGCCGGATGGCAGACCCATGCGGCCGTCGCGCGGAACCGCCTCATCGCCGCGCTGGCGCGGGCGGTCTGCGTGGTGGAGCCGCGCAAGATGGGCGGCAGCATCCAGACGGCGCGCCACGCGGCGGCGCAGGGCAGGGCCGTGTTCGGCGCGGGCCACACGCGGCTGCCCCAGGCCGTGCGGTCGCTGTTCCGCCCCCTGCCGGAAGACGACGCGGCGCTGGACGCGGCGCTGGGCGCGGAACTGGCGAAACCGGTTGTTCCGTCCGCCGCCGGCGCGGGGGACAAACTTTTTTAACGCCAAGGCGCCAAGGTGCCAAGACGCAAAGGGAAACAACCCCTGTTTCAGCGCAGGCGGCGGAGAGGGGACACGGGCTTTCAGCCCTTGAACAGGGCCACGGGGGCGCAGGTTACGAACACGGGCAAGATGCCCGTGCCACTTCAGAAGACTGGCGCGTGGTGTCGTTTTTTCAAGTAGAATGCGTGCTGGCACTTTGCCAGGCGTGTGTCGCACTCTCGCGCAATGGACAAGGAACCCGAAAATGAACCTCCTCCCCATGATGATCCTCCTTGCGCAGGCCGGCGTCACGTTGACAAACCCCGACTTTGCGGCGGGGCTGGAGGGGTGGCAGGTTCCCGCCGCCGAGGGGGTGACGGTGGAGGCGGTGCGGGACCAGGAGCATCCTGCCGTCCGGGTGGCGGTTGCCGACCCGGCGCCCAAGGGCTGGTGGATTGTGTCGCAGTCCTTTCCCGCCTCCCCCGGCGAGGAATGGCTCGGCGAGGCGGGCGTGCGCCCGGTGGCGGTGCGGAACGGCGCGGGGGCCTATCTGACCATCGAGTATCTGGGGGCCGACGGCAAACGCCTTTCCGTGGAACAGACGGAGATGCCCCCGGCCGACGGACTGGCCACGCGGCTGCGGGTGCTCTCCATCGCGCCGGAGGGCGCGGCCACGGGAAAGTTCTGCCTGGTCTTTAACGGTTTCGGCGAGGCCCTCTTTTCCCATGCGGCCCTCAGCGTGAGCCCGCCGCCGCCCCCGGCGGGCGACGGGCCCGTGACGGTGCGCGTCACGGACCAGACGGCCTGCAAATCCCTCATCGGCTTCGGCGCGGAGGACGACGGGTGGTTCTACAACGCGGACAACCGCGCCAAAGGGGTGACCGAGGAGGACTGCCGCCTGCACGACGACCGCATTGCGTGGATGGAGCCGGACTGGGTGCGCATGTTCTTCTGGTACCCCGACTGGAACCCCTCGGGCGACTGGGAGACTTTCGATTTCGAGACGGACAACCTGCGCAGCCACCACCGCGCTTTGGACCTGTACCAGCGGCTGGGCGCGCATGTGAACGTGGTCGGCGTGGAGTGGGGCGTGAAGGACCCCTTCGGCGATCCGGTGAAACTCGCCCGGGCCGTCGGCGCGCTCATGGAGCATCTCATCAGGGACCGGGGCTACACCTGCGTGCGCTCGTGGACCCTCACCAACGAGCCCAACGGCCACTTTTTCCACGCCGGGTACGACTTCGCGCGGTTCCGCGACATCCATCTCGCCGTGCGCGACGAGTTCCGGCGGCGCGGCCTGGACGTCTCCGTCGTCGGCTCCGACGACACGGGCGGCTTTTCGTTCTTCTCCCGCTGCGCGAACGACCCCGGGTACTTCGCCGCGGCGGACTACTTCGTGTCCCACCGCTACCTCCAGCATTCCAGCCGCCGCATGATGTCCGTCTTCCTCGACGAGCGCCTCGCGCTGCTGCGGGAGAAGACGCCGGAGAAGCCCTTTGTCGTGGGCGAGTTCGGGTTTCAGGACAAGCGGTCGGGCACGCTGGAGAACCCGCTCATGGAGGAGTACGACTACGCCCTGTGGACGGC
>JAKPUV010001198.1 GCA_029554925.1 Candidatus Hydrogenedentota bacterium
CCCGTCCAACAAGGAGCGGTTTCATGGCGGAAGACACGATTTTCGGAAAGATCATCCGCGGGGAGATTCCCTGTGACAAGGTGTACGAGGACGACCGGTATTTCGCCTTTTATGACATCAACCCCGCCGCGCCGACCCATGTGCTGGTCATCCCCAAGAAGCCGATCCCCAAGGTGAGCGACGCGGAGGAGGCCGACGAGGCGCTGCTGGGCGGACTGGTGCTCTGCGCCAACAAGGTCGCCCGCCAGCTGGGGATCACCGAGGGAGGCTACCGCATGGTGATCAACTGCGGAAAGGCCGCGAACCAGGAGGTCTTCCACCTTCATCTCCACCTGCTGGGGGGCCGGGACTTCACCTGGCCTCCGGGCTGAGGGGGGCTGATGCATGGCTGAGGCGTTTGAAATCAACACCGAGACGCGGCTCTGCGCGGTCATCGGGCATCCGGTGGCGCATTCGCTTTCCCCGGCGATGCACAACGCCGCATTCCGCGCGACGGGGCTCAATTTCGCCTATCTCGCGTTCGACGTGGAGGATGTTCCCGCCTTTCTCGCCGGAATGCGGGCCGCCCCCTCGTTCCGCGGCCTCAGCGTGACGATCCCGCACAAGGTGCGGGCGATGGCCTGCCTGGACGAGGTGGACGGCATGGCGCGGCGCGTGGGATGCGTCAACACGGTGGTCAACGACAACGGCGTACTTCGGGGCGCTGTGACGGACGGCACAGGGGCGCTCCGCGCCCTAGCGGGGGCCGGGGTCTCGCTGACCGGGCGGCGCGTGCTTTTCCTGGGGGCGGGCGGCGCGGTGCGCGCGGTGGCCTTCGCCGCGGCCGAGGCGGGCCCGGAGCGCGTGACCATCCTCGGACGCAACCGGGAAAAGGCCGTGGCCCTGGCGGCGGATCTGCGGCGCGGCGCTGAGGGGGTTGAGGTGGGCGAGGGCTCCCTCGTGTTTGATCTGGAGGAGGCGATGGCGTCGCACGAGGTCATCATTAACGGAACCCCCGTCGGGATGCACGGCCACGATGAGGGTGCCAGCTGCGTGCCGGCGGAATGCCTGCGTCCTGAACACGCCGTTTTCGACATGGTGTACCGCCCGCGCCGCACGCGTCTCATGCAGGACGCGCTGATGGCCGGGTGTGTTACCATAGAGGGGCTGGAAATGCTGCTTCACCAGGCGGTGCTGCAGTTTGAGATGTGGACCGGCGCGCCCGCGCCCGTGGAGGTCATGCGGCGGGCTCTGGAGCGCGGTCTGGAGTAGCGACGGCTGTACGCCGGGTTCGGGAGCAGTCACACTGTTCCCGGCTTGTTGATAAAGAGAAGTGCCATGAGTGACGCGGACGTGAGGCCGGAGAAGCCGGCCGCCTTCAGCCTGGGATGCGGAATGGTGAACCAAGCAGAGAGGGGCAGCGCCATGATGAAAGTGCAGAGTTTTATCGGCAAGGTGAGCATCGGCGGACTTCAGCAGATGGACCAGCAGATCAACGAGTGGATGAAGCGGGCGAAGATCAAGCCCGCCTATGTCTGCCAGTGCTTCGGCACGGACATCCACCACGACGGGCGCGGCAACGAGCCCATCATCGTCGTCACGGTCTGGTATGAGGACACCGGCGACGTCATGCGGGACTTCTAGGCCCGCCCCCTCCCCCCTTTTTCCGCCCAAAAAAGAACCCTGCGCGTGCGGCCGAAAGTTAGCGCGTGAACCTGATCCTCAGCAGGGGGGTGTTCTCACGGCGGCCGTCCGACGTCCACTCAGGGGAGGCATGCCGTAGGCCGCGCAAATATCGAACTCCCGAATCACGCGGAAAGGACAGGCGCATTACCCGGCGCGCACGGCAGGGAAAAAAAGGCCGCGCGGCTCGTCCGCCGGGAAACCCCGGCCCAAGGACGCTATGTGCCAACGCCCAATCTTACCACATCCCCGGGGACAATGGGCGCGTCCCCGTGACGCGCGCATCGTGAAAGCGCCCCGGCAACACTTTGCCCCCCTGGCGGCGCAGAACAAACGTCTTTTTGGGAGTCCCGGGGAAGAAAATCCCTGCAGAATATGTTCCGAAACCCGGACAGGAGTTATTTTGGCTGCGGCTTGGTTGAATTTTCGGCGAAAAGACCTCTATGATTCCGTTCCTGCGAAAAACCATAAACTCGAGGTGTTGCTGTGGGCAAGTGCGGTAAAACCGGGAAAGGCGGCCAGGAGGCCGCAGGCGGGACCAAGGAACTCTTCACCCTCTCGCGCGATGTCCGCAAGCGTTTAAGGGAATGCTGCAAGGAGGGGGAAAACGGACAGCGGCATGTCATGTACCTTTGGGTCTGCGTGTGCCCCCGCGGCATCGGAGAGACGCCCGCCGGGGGGGACGATTCGCGGCGACTTTCCCTGCAGGACTGGCTGAATATTCTGGACGAGGCCGCCTCTCTGGGCGCGTGCTGGGTCGTCCTCTCGATGACCACACAGCTTTCCCGCCACGAGGATCTGTGGGACATCTGCCGCTGGGCCCAGGAGGCGCATGGCATGATGGTCGGCATCCATCTCGTGGAGGATGATGTCACGCCCGAGGAGACGGCCCGCCTGAAACAGCTCGACGGCGACCGCCTGCGCCTGCTGGTCCGCCGCGAGTCCCTCGGGAAACTCAAGCCCCTCGAGGACCAGGGTCTGGTGCTGTGGACGGCGAATCCGCAGGAGGAGGACGGCGCGCGGCCCCGCTGCCAGGGTCCCTCGCGCATGATCTATGTGAACGCGGCGGGCGAGCTGTTCACCTGCGGGCTGGTGGACGGTCTGGACCAGTACCGGATGGGGGACGCGCTCCGCGAGCGCCTACGCGACGTGATGCGCGACCCCTGCGTGCCGCACTCCGTGGACGAGTCCATTCACCGGATCTCCTCGGGCTGCGACGGGTGCCCCTCCCTCATCGCGAACTTCTTCAACGCCAACCTCTGAGGCGTCCTCGGACGCGCTAATCGCCGGACTCGGGAATGCCGGGCAGTCCTATTTCGTCGAGGACGCCGTTCAGGGAAACCGTGTCCAGTTCCCCTGCGGCGGACTTCACCACCGCCTGGCGGTACTCCTCCTCAGAGAACGCAAGCCCCCTCTCCCCCGCCAGGGCAACCAGACCGGACAGTGCCTCCCTCCCTTTAAACCCGGACAGTTTTCGCCTAAGTTCCGGGCTTTTGCGGGTCATGTCCAGAAACTTGAGGGCGTTTTCCACCGACACGGGGCACCTCCGAAAGTCAGGTTCTGTCAGGCCGTCTCCGCAACGGCGGCCTGTGCCTGCTCCGCGGACAACCCAAGGGCGTACAGGGCGTCCAGACCCGCGTCGCTTAGGTCCTCGTTGAAGGCGCCGTCAGGCCCCACGCAGGAGGATGCCGCAAGTATGAGGCAGGCCATGTCCTGAAAGTCCTCGGCCTCCTCGGGATGGGTGTACAGCCGCACGCACTCGGAGATGATCGGGGGAACGCGCCAGAGGGCGAGGAGCCGCGCGCCCACCTCGTCGTGGCCGACGCCGAAGACCTGCTGCTCCGCGAGGTTCCGGGAGATACCCACCAGCCGCCGGTCTATCTTCCGGCTCTCCTCGGGCTCAAGCAGCGCGAGCGCGTAGCTCCCGATGGAATGGAGATAGCCGGCGCACTGCACGATGCCCGGAACGGAGCGCCCGCAGGCCTGCGCAAGCAGCGCGGCCACGTTCCCCGTCTGCCGGGAATGGCGCGAAACGACGGAAAGAAGCTTCTCCGACTGGGGGTTTGCCTCGCGCATGTTGGAGCAGATGAGCCCGACCCCCTGATCTCCGAGCAGCGCCGTGGCAAGCGCAAGATTGTCCACCATCCCGGGCAGGCCGTAGGCGGAGCTGTTCGCGGCGGAGACCAGCGTGGCGACCAGCGGGGGCGACCAAGGCGCCATGTCCGCCATTTTCCGCAGGCCCTCCTTGCCGTAACCAACAAGGGACGATATCTGCGTGGCAACCCGCGGGGCGATCTCCAGCCGGTCCACCTGCTCGATCCTGTCGATGATGGAGGGGGTTTCCTCCTCTACGGGCGGAGGGGGCGGGGTTTCCTGCGGCGGGGCGGCCTCCTCGGGTTCGGGGGGAGGAGCCTCGGCATCCTGCTTCTGTTGGACGGGCGCCGCGGCAGCCTGCGGCTGCGTTGCTGCCGCGACCGCACCCGACCCCGCGGCGACGCTGCCCGGAGGCGGAGGCCCGCCGGCGGCCGCCTCCGCGTTGCGCTTGATGTGGTAGTACTTTTCAACGACCGTGTAGAAATCATCCAGCGAGCACAGCACGGGCTTGACGCTCAGGCCGGTGTGGTTCTGGATTTCCGCGATGGCCTCCATGTCCAGCGGGCAGACCATGGCGGCGGTCATCAACTTGCCGAGGCGGTCAATGGGAAACGAGAAGTTCCGCAGGACGACCTCGCTCGGAAGCAGCTTGACGTTTTCCCGGTCCATGGCGATGTTCGCCAGATGCACGGCGGCAATGCCGGGCTGGCGGGAAAGCAGGGCGTGCAGATCTTCCGCCTTCAGGTGGCCGAGACGGATCAGTATCTCGTAGAGCTTCCCCCCCTGCTCGGTCTTGACCGCCAGCGCCTCCTCCAGATGCTCGGCCGCCACCTTGCCAGACTGCCGGAAAAGCTGGAGCAGCGGGTCGCTGATCTTCCCCGCAAGCGCGTGCTCGCCCCCCCCGGCGCCTCCATCCTCCACGCTGTCCGGATGGCCCGTGTCGCTCGCCGGGATCAGCCCGTTGCATTTGGGGCACTTGAAAAAGCGCGCCGTTGCCACCTGGGGAACGCGCATGCGCTGTCCGCAGTGCTTGCAGGACACAATTCTGGTTGCGTTTTCGGATGCCAAAGCCGACCTCCTGACTCGCCACGGCGCTCCCGCCCCCCCTTGTGAACATCGGGGGGATGCGCCGCCTGACATGTTATACTCGCATTTTGGCGAGATTGGAGTCAATTATGCCCATGGACGGTTCCGGCCGCGGCGGCCGGATGGTGGAAATCCCCCGCCCCCCGGTGATCGAACGGGCTGTGGCGGTGCGTGTCGTGCTTTCCCAGGAAACCCCGGACGAGGCCGACGAGTCCCTGCAGGAACTGCGCGAGCTTGCGCGGACCGCGGGCGCCGACATCGTCTGCACGTTCGAGCAGCACCGCTCCAGCCCCGACCCCGCCACGTACATTGGCGGGGGGAAGCTGGAGTCCATCAAGGCGGCGATTGAGGAACTGGACGTGGAAACGGTCCTCTTCGACGCGGATCTGGGGGCGGCGCAGGGGGTAAAGCTGGAAAAGGCGCTGGGCGTGAAGGTCGTTGACCGCACGCAGCTGATTCTCGACATCTTCGCCGCCCGGGCCCAGACGCGCGAGGGCCGCATGCAGGTCGAGCTCGCCCAGCTTCAGTACCTCCTGCCCAGGCTTGTCGGACGCGGCTCCATCATGCGGCAGCAGGGGGGCATCGGCGTGCGCGGGCCCGGCGAGCAGAAGCTGGAGGTGGACCGCCGCGTCATCCGGGGCCGCATCACCCGCCTCAAGGCCGAGTTGGAGGAGGTGCGCAAGCACCGGCGCGTCCAGCGCGACCGGCGCGTGGCGCAGGGCGTCCCCACCGTCGCCCTCGTCGGCTACACCAACGCGGGAAAATCCTCGCTGCTCAACGCGCTCACGGGCGCGGACGCTCTGGCGGAGGACAAGCTGTTCGCCACGCTGGACCCCCTGGTGCGGCGGTGCGCCCTGCCCGGCGGCGGCGAGGCGCTGTTCGCGGACACGGTGGGCTTCGTGCGGCGGCTGCCCCACACCCTGGTGGCGGCGTTCCGCGCCACGCTGGAGGCGGTCAACGAGGCCGACCTGCTGCTGGTCGTGCTCGACGCGTCGCACCCCGCGATGGACGAGCACCTGCGAACGGTGCGCAGCGTTCTGGAGGAGATCGGGGCCGCGGCCATCCCCTTTGTCAAGGTATACAACAAGTCCGACCTGCTTGAGGAGGGGGTCCGCGAGGGTCTGGCCTCGGACCGGGCGCCCCACGCGATTGTCTCCGCCCTGAAGGGGGACGGCCTGCGTGGCCTGCTGGAACTGACCCAGGACCAGCTCCGCCGCGGGCGCACCCGGCTTCGCCTGCGTGTGCCGCAGGACCGCGCCGCGGTGCTGTCGCAGCTCCACGCGCGCGCGCGCATCCTCGACATCCGGTACGAGGGGAACGACGTGCTGGTGGACGCGGAGGTCGAGTCCGGCGCGGCGGGGCGTTTTAGTGAGTGGGCGGATCCCGGCGCGGGAAAGACCCCATGAGCGCGGAAGGCCCCAGACTGCGCGTCGCCGCGCTGATTGTCAGGGGGGACGCCGTCCTTCTGGTGCGTCACGAGAAGAACGGCAAGACGCGGTGGCTGCTGCCCGGCGGCGGCGTGGACCGCGGCGAAACCCTGGCGGATGCCCTGCGCCGCGAACTGCGCGAGGAGGCCGGACTGGAGGTCGCGCCTGGTCCGCTGGTGTCCTTCGAGGAGGCGGTGGCCCCAGACGGAGCGCGCCATGTGGTGCAACTGGTGCTCCGTGCTGATATCCTCCACGGGGAGCCCCACGCCACGGGGGACGATCCGCGGGTGACAGGGGCGGTCTTCGTCCCCGTTGCGGAGTTGCCGGGGCTGTGCCTGCATCTGTGCACCGCAAAACGCCTTGCTGACCTGGTCCGTGCCCAGGCATCCCCGGGCATCCCCGGGGCGGGAAATCTCTGGAACCCCTGAACGATGGAAGGGAGGATGTCATGAAGCGTTTTTTTGTGTGTGCGTCCGCCGTGCTTTGCCTGATTCTGGCCGCGGCGGTGGCTGCGGCCGACCCGGCGGCATGCGGCCTGACCCGCAATGAGACACGGATCGCGGATGTGGCCGCAGGCCAGCGGCCCGAGGTGGTCGCGTCTTGGTGGGGATTTGACCCCGCCGACGCGACGGCAGCCCTCCAGAGCGCCATAGACTCCGGGGCGGCAAGGGTGGTGGTCCCCTACACCGGCGCGCCGTGGGTGATCCGCCCCGTCCGTCTGCGGGGGGACTTGGAGCTAACCTTTGAGCCAGGGGTGGTGGTGCTGGCCAAGGCCGGGGAATTCAAGGGCGGGGGCGACAGCCTCTTCTCCGCGAAGGATGCGGCGAACATCACCGTGCGCGGATACGGCGCGCGGCTGCGCATGCGCAAGGGAGACTACCAGTCCGACGCCTACGAGAGGGCCGAATGGCGCATGACCCTCTCCTTCTCCGGCTGCCGCAACGTCCGGGTGGAGGGCCTGTCGCTGGAGAGCAGCGGCGGCGACGGCATCTACATCGGCGCTACGGAGGCGCTCCCCCGTTGCGAGGACGTGGTCATCCGCGACGTGCTGTGCTGGAACCACCACCGCCAGGGCGTCAGCGTGATCAGCGCGAAGAACCTGTTGATCGAGAACTGTCGGTTCATCGGCACCAAAGGCACGGCGCCGCAGGCGGGGATAGACCTGGAGCCCAACAGCGCGGACGAGTGTCTCGTGAACGTGACGGTGCGCAGCTGCACCATGGCGAACAACTGGGGCGCGGGCATCCTCGTGTACCTCAAGCCGCTCCGCAAGACCTCCGAGCCCCTCTCCATCCTCTTCGAGAACTGCCACGTCCGCAGTGGGAACGACCAGGGCATCGGCGTGGGGGCGGTGGGCGACGACGGCCCCGGCGGCCTGATCGAGTTCCGCAACTGCACGGTGGAGAACACACGGAACGGGGGCGCCTACATTTACGACAAATCAGCGGAGGCCGCGCTGGTGCGCTTCGCCAACTGCCAGTTCCGCAACACGGCGACGCGCTCCACGGAGAAGCGCCCCTGGTGGCCTCTCGTCCTCTCGCTCAACCGGGACACCATCACCAAACGCCACGGCGGCGTGGAGTTTGCGGACTGCGCGGTGTATGACGATCTGGACCGCGCGGCGCTCAAGACCGAGGAGGACAAGGGAAGCAAGGGGGCGCTGAACGTGACGGGAACGATACGGCGGTGCGGTCCGGGCGCGGCGCGCGCCGAGTTCACCCCGGAAAGCGCGGGCTGCACGCTGGAGGTGGTCCCCTTCTAATCCTCCTCCGCCTGCACGGGCGGGGCGCCGAGCACCTCGCCGATGACGGAGAGCAGCTCGCGGCGGCCCTGCCCCGTCTCGGAGGAGAACGGGATGATCAGGGCGTCGCGGTCAAGCCCCAACTCGCGGCGGATGGCGGCCACCCCGGCGCTTTGCTGGTTCCGGGAAACCTTGTCCGCCTTGGTGGCCACCAGCACGGTCGGGCGCTCGTAGGACTCGAGCATCTCCACCATCTCGGCGTCCTGGGCGGAGGGCTTGTGCCGGATGTCGAGCAGCAGGGCGGCCAGCCCGAGGGTCTCGCGCCCCCCCAGATAGGCGCGCATGAGGTCCACCCACTCATCGCGCATGGACTTGGGGGCCTTGGCGAAACCATAGCCCGGCAGGTCCACGAAGTAGAAGCGGCCGTTCACGTCGAAAAAGTTGACCAGCCGGGTCTTGCCCGGGGCGCTGCTGGTCTTGGCCAGCCCCTTGCGCCGGAGCAGTGTGTTGAGCAATGACGACTTGCCCACGTTGGACCGTCCCACGAACGACACCTCGGGGCGGCCGTCGCCGGGAAAGTGCTCGGGCAGGGAGGCGCTTTTCAGGAATGCGGCGGTGGTGATCTTCACGGGGTCTTCCGGGCCCTGGCCGCGCGGCTTCCCGCCTTCACGGCGGGAAACGCGGCCTTCAGCGCGTCGCTTACATTGTCCACGAGCACAAAACGGACCTCCTTGAGCACCTCCGCGGGGAGGTCGGGAAAGTCCTTCTCGTTGTCCCGGGGAAGGATGATCGTGCGGATGCCCGCGCGGCGCGCCGCGAGCACCTTTTCCTTGATGCCGCCGACGGGCAGCACCCGTCCGCGCAGGGTGATCTCGCCGGTCATGGACAGGGCGTCCGCCGGGGCGCGGTTCACCAGGGCGGACATCATGGACACGAGGATGGCGACGCCCGCCGAGGGGCCGTCCTTCGGGATGGCCCCCTCGGGCACGTGCACGTGGAGGTCGTACTTCTTGTGGAAGTCCGTGGGAACCCCCAGCGCCTTCGTGTTGGCGCGCAGGTAGGTGTAGGCGGCGGCGGCCGACTCCTTCATCACCTCGCCGAGCTGTCCTGTCAGCGCGAGGCCGCCCTTGCCGGACATGACGCTGGTCTCAATGCGGAGAATGTCGCCGCCCGCCTGGGTCCACGCCATGCCCAC
>JAKPUV010001233.1 GCA_029554925.1 Candidatus Hydrogenedentota bacterium
CCCGGCGGCCTCGCCGAGTACGCCTACGTGGACGAGCGGGTGCTCGACGGAGACGAGGGGTGCTACCTGCTCCCCGTGCAGGACGAAACCGGGTACAGCCAGGCGGCCCTCGCGGAGCCCTGGGCCTGCGTCGAAATGTCCTACGACCTCACGGAGCGGCTGGAGCCCACCGGCGCCGCGCAGCTGATCGTGTCCGACGCGCCGGAGGCGCTGAAGGCGCAGCTGCCGAACGCGCGGGTCGCCGGCACGGACCTCGCCGGACTGGCGGAGGCCGACACCTTTGACGACATCGTGCTGGAGGGCGTCACCCCCGCGCTGGTGGAGGCTCTCGGCAAGCGCCTCAACCCCAAGGGAAACCTTTATCTCCTCGGCGCGCCGAAGGAGGACGGCAAGGCGTCCCTCGACGTCGGCGGCATCCACTACCAGGCCAAGCGGATTCTGGGCGGCGGCGCCACGCTGGCGGAGGTCGCGGCCGCGAACGCGCGCAACGACCTGCTGCCCGGCGGCACCTCGCTGTTCATCGGCGCGGGCGGCCCCATGGGCCAGATGCACGTCCAGCGGGCCATCGAGAAGGCCGACGGCTCCAAGACCGTCGTGGTCACGGACCTTGACCGGGGCCGCCTGAACCACATCGTGGCGCGCTTCGGCGACCTGGCCGCCCGCCGCGGCGTGGAACTGGTCACGCTGTCCCCCGCCGACTTCGCGTCGCAGGACGAAATGAACGCCAGGATCGTCGAGCTCGGCGGCCCGGAGGGCTACAGCGACGTGGTGGTTCTGGCGCCGGTGCCCGGCCTGGCCAGTTTCGCCGTGGACCTTGCCGCGCCGCGCGGCTTCGTGAACGTCTTCGCCGGGCTGGCCGTCGGCACGGTGGCGCCCCTGGCCGTCTCGAAGCTCTGCCGGGGCGTCAAGGTCATCGGGTGCAGCGGCTCGCGCATCTCCGACCTGCGCAAGGTGCTCGCCCTCGCCGAGGCGGGGCAGCTGGACACCAACCGCAGCGTGGCCGCCATCGGCGGGCTCGACGCGGCGCACCACGGGCTCAAGGCGGTGAAGGAGGCGAAGTACCCCGGCAAGACCGTCATCTACACCCAGATCCCCGAACTCCCGCTCATGTCGCTGGAGGAGGTGAAAGAGAGACTGCCCGAGGTCGGCGCGAAGCTGAGCCCCGAGGGCGGCTGGACCGTGGCGGCCGAGACCGCCCTGCTGGAGAAATTCGCGCAATGAAGGGCATCACACTCGAGGGACACAAGGCCATCGTCACGGGCGGCGCGCAGGGACTCGGCGCCGCCATCACGGAGCACCTCGCCGAGGAGGGATGCGACGTCGTGGTGTGGGACATCAACCTGGAGCAGGCGAAGGCCACGGCGGCGGAGGTCGCCGCGCGCACCGGGCGCCTGGTCGAGGGGCGCGCCGTGGACGTGACGGACGCCGACGCCGTGCGCGACGCCGTGGACGAGGCGGTGGCGCTCATGGGGCGGCTGGACGTGATGGTCTGCAACGCGGGCATCCTCATCGCGGGCGACTCCCTCACCTTCGACGCCGACAAGTGGCGCAAGGTGATTGACGTGGACCTGACGGG
>JAKPUV010001252.1 GCA_029554925.1 Candidatus Hydrogenedentota bacterium
CGTAGGTCCGCGCGCGCGGGCTTGCCCGCGCGAAGAAAGGTGGGAGCAAGCTGCCGCAGTCCAAGGCGCTTCGCGCCGCGCAAAGCGGCGGTCAGCAGGGCGAAGGCCGTCATTTTCCGCGCGCGGGGGGCCGTGGACGGAGTGGACACTGTGGACGGGGTGGTGGGGGAGGTCGGAACGCAGGCCGTGCTAGACTGTCCGTGCGCCGGGTCTTCCGGCGGGAGGTCACTGGCATGGGCGTCTCTAATGTGGACCGGGGCAGGCGGCGTTTTCTGGGGGCGCTGGGCGCCGGGGCTGCGGCGGCGGCCTGGCCGGGGCGGGCGCGGGCGGCGCGGCGGGACACGCGGCCCAATGTCCTCTTCATCGCGGTGGACGACCTGAACGACTGGGTGGGCTGCCTGGGCGGGCACCCGCAGGCGCTCACGCCGAATCTGGACCGGCTGGCGGGGGAGGGGGGGCTCTTCGAAAACGCGCACTGCCAGGCCCCCATCTGCACCCCGTCGCGGGCGTCCATCCTGTCCGGCCTGCTTCCGTCCACCACGGGCCTCTACTTTCTGAGCCCGCAGTACCGCGAGGCGGAGACCCTGCGCGACACCGTGACCCTCCAGCAGCATTTCATGGCCCACGGCTACCGGTCCCTGGGCGTCGGGAAGGTGTTTCACACCAACACGGACCCCGGCTCCTTCCACGACTACGGCGGGGCCCTGGGCGGGTTTGGCCCGCTGCCGGAGAAGAAACTCAGCCTGCCCAAGGGGCATCCCCTGTGGGACTGGGGGGCCTTTCCGGAGCGGGACGAGGACATGCCGGACCACAAGATCGCGTCCTGGGCGGAGGAGCGGCTGGCGGCGGACCACGGCGGGCCGTTCATGCTCTCCGTGGGCTTCTTCCGGCCCCATGTGCCCATGTACGCCCCGAAGCGGTGGTTCGACCTGCACCCCCGGGAGAAGATCATCCTCCCCGAGGCGCGGGCCGACGAGTATGACGATGTTCCCCGCTATGCCCG
>JAKPUV010001262.1 GCA_029554925.1 Candidatus Hydrogenedentota bacterium
GCGGCGAGGCCACGGGCGCGCCCTGGGGGAACCACGCGACCAGGGAGTAGAAGTAGTTCTCCTGCGCGGCGTAGAGCCCGATCCGCGCCTGCTCCACCGTGCCCAGAAACACCACCACGAGCAGCAGCGCCAGCAGCACGACGGACAGCTCGTAGGAGGCGAGGAACCGGAATCCCTTTTTCAGCAGGGTCATGGGGCCAGCCCCCCGGTGGGCCGCAGGGACAGGCAGAACGCCTTGAACCGCTCCCGCTCGGCCTCCAGCGCCGCGCGGCTCCCCGTCATCTTCACGAAGAAGGTGCGGCCTTCCATGGGGCAGACCACCCCCAGCAGCAGCGCGTCGTCAATGGTCCCCCCGCCCATGGAGGCGTACGGACCCGACGCCTCCACCGCCACCGCGTCCGTCCCCAGCACCGGCCAGCGCGGCAGCGCCGCAATCTCCCCCGCCGACAGCGGCGGCTGGCCCATCTGCGACCGCCACCGGTTCACGTTCGCCTCCAGCCCGCCGCCGTCGCCGTACAGTGTGGACACGGCGCACTCCGCCAGCGGGTCGCTCTGGATCAAGAAAGTCGCCAGCCGCATCTGGCTGTCCGGCCCCCGCGACCACCCCTCCGGCAGGTCCCAGGTGAACCCCCGGTCCGCAATCAGGCCCATCCGCTCCGCCGTCTTCATCACGGGCGGCGCGATCCGCTCCTCCGCCGGCACCCGCTCCACGCGGTCAATCGTCTCCGGGCCGCCGCCGCCGCACCCCGCCAGACATGCCGCCCCCGCGGCGCACAGCGCCGCAAGCAACGCCGCGCCCCCGCGGCATTTTTCCAGGAGAGGGAACACCCGTCACGCCTTTCCGTCCCGGAGGCTCCCGGGACACCCCGGCGGAACACCCGCCGTCAGGGGATTATGCCGGAGGACACCCCGCGGTTCCAAGGTCCGCGCCCCGGCGCGCCGAGCGCCCGGGGAACACGCCGTCTGACCTGTCCGACCCGTCCGACCCGTCTGACCTGTCTGACTTGCCCGACCGGTCCGCCGTTACGGATCGAGGCGGATGTAGTCGCTGAAACGCTCCGAGACG
>JAKPUV010001278.1 GCA_029554925.1 Candidatus Hydrogenedentota bacterium
TTCAAGCCGCACAACGAGAAGTCGTTCCACCTCTACGAGATCAGCGTGGACGGCTCCGGCCTGCGGCAGCTCACCGACGGCCCCTACGATGACGTGGACCCCGTCTACCTGCCGGACGGCCACATCGTCTTCCCGACCACGCGGGGAAACAACTACGTCCGGTGCATGCCGCCAACCAACTCCTTCGAGCTGGCCCGCGCCGACGCCGACGGACGAAACATTTACATCATCTCCCAGAGCAACGAGCCGGACTACCTCCCGTCGGTGATGAACGACGGGCGGGTCGTCTACACCCGCTGGGAGTACACGGACAAGCCGCTCTGGCGCGCCCAGTCCCTCTGGACCGTGCACCCCGACGGGACGCAGGCGTTGACCTTCTGGGGAAACCAGAGCGTGTGGCCGGACCTCATGAAGGACGCCCGCGCCATCCCCGGCAGCCGCCGGGTCCTGTTCACCGGCAGCGCGCACCACGACTGGTTCGCCGGGTCTGTCGGCATAGTAGACCCCGACAAGGGGTTCAACTTCCCCGACGGCCTCACCAAGGTCACCGCCGACGTCGAATGGCCCGAGTCCGGCAATGGCCCCGTGGACCCCGTCGAGTCGCCCCGCTACCACGCCTCGGGAAGCTATCCCGCCTACTACTCGCCCTATCCCCTCAGCGAGACGGACTTCCTCGTGTCCGCCCAGCGGGACGGAAAGTTCCGCCTGTACCTGATGGACGTGGACGGCAACCGGGAGCTGGTCTACGAGGGCGTCCACAACGTCTTCCACGCCATGCCCCTGAAGCCGCGCCCCGTGCCGCCCGTGCTGGCGGACCATGTGGCCTGGCCGACGGCGGAGAACCGGAACGCCCCGAAGCCCGGCGTGATCTACAGCAACAATGTCTACCAGAACGCCCCGGAGGCGCTGCGCGGAAAGGCGAAATACCTGCGCATCCTCCAGATTGACCCGAAAACCTACACCTACTGGCACAAGCGCCCGTACATCTCCACCGGGCCCGTGGTCTCCGCCGTGCAGTCGGAGGGTGTCAAGCGGATCATCGGCACTGTGCCCATCGAGGCGGACGGCTCCGTCTCCTTTGAGGCTCCGGCCGGACAGGCCCTCCACTTCCAGCTCCTCGACGGCGACTTCCGCGCCCTCCAGACCATGCGCAGCTTCGTCGGCGTCATGCCGGGGGAGAGCCGGGGCTGCCTCGGCTGCCACGAGTCCCACAGCCGGACACCGCAGGTGGCGGGCAAGGCCCTGGCCACCGCCGCCGCGCCCCGGTCCATCACCCCGCCGCCGTGGAAGGACGCCACGGTGAGCTACGCCCGCTATGTGCGGCCCCTGCTCGACCGCTACTGCGCCGAATGCCACGAGGGGGAAGGGGAGGGGCGCAAGGTCTTCGACACCACCGAGCGGCCCAGCCCGCCCAGTTTCTCGGAGCCCTACATGACCCTCATCGGCCACCCGGCCTGGGGCGCGCCCTACACCCCGCCCAAGAAGCCCGAACCGGGCTTCGGCATCGCCGGGGTCATGATGATCGAGGCCTACGACCAGCGCGACCCGAAGGCCTACGTCACCCCCGCGCCCATGACCAGCCTGTCCTA
>JAKPUV010001288.1 GCA_029554925.1 Candidatus Hydrogenedentota bacterium
CACGCTGAAGGCGGCGTAGAAGTAGGACCATGCGCCGAAGGCCTCGCGGCCCAGAATGCGCGCCAGCGCGGCGTTGATGAGCAGGAAGAAGACCAGTGTGCTGCCCTTGGACAGGGCGGCCCACACGGTCTCCTTGGTCAGTTTTCCCGCCTTCATCGCGGACACTCCCCGCCGCGTCCGTGTCTTTGCGTCAGGGAAGAAGACGGAGTTAACGCAAAGGCGCGGAGGCGCAAAGGAAGAAGCCCTTCGAACAACAGCGCCACGCTGCCAAGTGAGCACGGAGCGTGTCGGGACGGCCCCCCGCCTGGGAACGCCAATCTCCCGATGGGCATCCCGGAGGGATGCAGGATATTAGCCGGTGGTTGAGCGCAAGCGATACCACCGGACAGCGGACCCTTCCCCCCATTTCTTTCGAACCCCGGATGGGGTTCAGGACGCGTCGGTTCCCCCAGTACCAGGGTCCTGCACCCCTGCCGGGGTGCCGACAACGGGATGAGGCCCCCTTTTCCGGTGGTATCGCTTGCGCTCAACCACCGGCTAATGTCCCTCACCCCTCCGGGGTGAAGAAAAACCATTGGCCATGGTCCACATCGCATCCATACCTCTATCGGCAGGATCCCCGCTTTGGGCGGTGCGGGGCTCGCAAAGCCCGCCGTCACCCCTGCACCCCTCTCCATCACTCCCGCCCCCCCCGCCGTCGCCCCCGCGAACGCGGGGGTCCATGCCTTCGGCACGGGGCGCACTCCTCCGCGCGGAGATGGGTTCCCGCGTTCGCGGGAATGACGGACGATGTGTGTGTTGGCGTGCTGGTTCAAGCTGTCTGACTCTGTCGCGGGTCTTTCCCGGAGGGGTGTTTTAGAAGCCCTTCCATGAGTTCAACATAGCGCTCCACCACCCGGTCAATGTGGTGCTCCCGGATGCGCTCCCGGTTCAGGGCGCCCATCCTCCGCCGCAGGTCCGCGTCCGCCGCCAGCGTGTCCAGATGCCGGGCGAGGGACTCCGTGTCGCCGGGGGCGCTCAGGAGGGCGTTTTCGCCGTGGAAGAGGAAGTCGGTCTGCCCGCCCACGTTGGTGGTGGCCACGGGCAGGCCGCAGTGCATGGCCTCCTGGAACACGATGCCGAAGCCCTCGTGCTGCGAGGCCAGGGCAAAAAAGTCGGCGGCGGAGAGGAGGCGGTACTTCTCCTCCTCCGTCACCTGGCCAAAGAAGCGCACACGGTCCGCAATGCCCAGCTCGCGGCAGAGGGCCTCCAGCGCGCCGCGCTCGGGGCCGTCCCCCGCCACCAGCAG
>JAKPUV010001289.1 GCA_029554925.1 Candidatus Hydrogenedentota bacterium
CACGCTGAACCCGTGGAACGCCCGGTCGGGCGCGCGCGACACCCCCACGCGCACCCGCACCCCGTGCTCCAGCCAGCGGAGCTGCTCCAAAGACTCCACGCGCTCCAGCACCGTCGGCGCGAGCGTCGTCAGGCGCATCAGCGCGTCCTTGCGGTAGGCGTAAATGCCCGCGTGCTCATAGACCGTGTGCGGCACCGCCTCGCGCGGGTAAGGCAGCAGGGACCGGGAGAAGTAGAGGGCGTAGCCCCGCAGATCCGTCACCACCTTCACCACCGCCGGGTCGCGCAGGTCCTCGTCGCGCTCCACGGGGAACATGAGCGTCGCCACCTCCGCTGCCGGGTCCTCCAACAGCAGCTCCGCCGCCTGCCCGATCATCTCCGGGTGCACGAAGGGCTGGTCGCCCTGGATGTTCACCACAATGTCCGCGTCCAGCGCGGCCGCCGCCTCGGCGATGCGGTCCGTGCCGCTGGGGTGGTCCGCCCGCGTCATCACCGCCCGCCCCCCGAAGGCCAGCACCGCGTCGCGCACCCGCGCGTCGTCCACGGCCGCGCACACGTCCGACAGCAGGGCGCAGCGCGCGGCGCTCTCGCACACGCGTTGGATCATGGGTTTGCCCTCTATAAGGGCCAGGGGCTTGCCGGGCAGCCTGCTGGACCCGTACCGCGCGGGGATGATGCCGGCGACTTTCTCCGCAGCCATGGAAATGGGTCTCCTTTCGGGGTTGACATCCGGGGCCAAATAATACTACTATTTGGTCATGAGCGCAAGAAATTCCTCCGCCGATGAAACCCTGGCCGGCGTCCTCGCCGACCGTATTCACACCGACATCGTCGCGTCGGGACTCCAGGAGGGCGACCTGTTCATGACCCTCGACGAGGTGGCGGCGCGGTACAGCGCGTCGCGCACCGTGACGCGCGAGGCCCTGAGCCGCCTGCGCGCACTGGGGGTGATCGAGGGCCGCCAGCGGCGCGGCGTGCTGGTGGCGCGGCCCGACCCCGTGGCGATGGCGGAGCGGTGGGTGCCCCTGTACTGCCGCCGGGCGAACCGGAACGACTTTGCGGTGCTGGCGGAGCTGCGCTACGTGCTGGAGATGGGCGCGGTGGGGCTGGCGGTGTCCCGCGCGACGGCGGGGCAGCGGGTGCGGCTGGCGGCGCTGGCGGCGGACTTCGAGGCGGAGGCCGCGGGCGAGGGCCACACCCCGACGGCCGACGCCGTGGACCTGGCCTTCCACGCCCTGTTGCTGGAGATGGCGGGCAACCCCCTGCTGTCGGGGATGCACCGCGTGCTCGGGGAGTATTTCGCCGCGTCGGCGGAGCTCGACCCGCGTCCCAACGCGGACGCGGCGATCCGCGACCACCACGCGCTGGCGCGCGCGGTGTCCAAAGGCGACGCAGGCAGGGTCCGCACCCTGCTGGAGAAGCACCTGGCCTCCACCCTGAACCGGGAACCCACCGAAAAGGAGCCCCGCCCATGACCCTCCGAATCCTCGCCGCCTGCGCGGCGCTGCTGGCGGGCGCCGCGTCCGCGGAGCCGTTCTTCCAGTCTGAACTCATTTTTCCGCTCCAGCCGCAGCACGCGCACTCGTCCACCGTGGCGGAGTGCCCCAACGGCGACCTGATGGCCTGCTGGTTCCAGGGGTCGGGCGAGCGCACCGCGAAGGACGTGGCGTTGTTCGGCGCGCGCCTGCGGAAGGGCCAGAGCGCCTGGAGCGCGCCGTTCCCCATGGCCGACACGCCGGACTTCCCCGACTGCAATCCCGTGCTGTTCATGGACGCCCACGGCGACCTGCGCCTGTTCTGGATCGCCGTGCTCTCGGAGCGCTGGGAGGACTCCCTGCTGCGCATGCGCGTGTCCTCAGACTACCAGGGCGACGGCCCGCCCGTGTGGCGGTGGCAGGACCTGCTGGTCATGGA
>JAKPUV010000005.1 GCA_029554925.1 Candidatus Hydrogenedentota bacterium
GCGTTTGTCAAAGACGCCCCCGACCAGCACCTCCAGTTCCGGCATCGTGGCCGGGGCCGGCGCCTCCCCGTGAATCGTGCGCCACGGCTTGAACCACTCCCGTCCCGCCGTGAGCGTGCCGACCCGCGCCGCCAGCCCGTCCGAAATCACCAGCAGCGCGTTGTACGCGAACAGCGTCGGCAGCTCGGACTTGTACGTCTGCAACTGGTGAAAGGCCGACCAGAGGGTCGCGTTCTCGTCCGCGGCGTTCTTCAGCTCCACCAGCACCAGCGGCAGCCCGTTGACGAACAGCACCACGTCCGGGCGGCGGGTGTGCTTGTTTTCGACCACGGTGAACTGGTTGACCGCCAGCCAGTCGTTGTTGTCCGGAAAGTCGAAATCCACCACCCGCGCCTGCGCCCCGCCGATGGACCCGTCCGCGCGTCGGAACTCCACCGTCACCCCGTCCACCAGCAGGCGGTGCAGCGCGCGGTTGCGCGTCTCCAGCGTCGGCCCCTCGGGGTGCATCAGCTTGCGGAAGGCATCGTCCAGCGCCTCCGGGGGAAGCGCCGGGTTGAGACGCGCCAGCGCGTCACGCAGCCGCTGTTCCAGGACCACCTGGCCGTAGTGCGCGCGCTCCGCACCCGCCGTGTCCGGCGCGATGTCCGGCCCGTGCGCCACGGGCCAGCGGGCCTCTCCGAGCCAGGAGAGCGCGGCGTCCTCCACAACGGATTCGGAAAAAGGGGCGGTCATGCGTCGCGTCTCCGGCGTTGACGGTGGGTGTACAGGCGCTCCGTGAAGCCCCCCTCCTCGCCGAAAGCGTCGGCCTGCGCCGAGAGCTGGCGGTCCAGGAGGGCGCAGGCTACCCCGATCAGGACCAGCGCCGCATTGGCGGAGACCTCGGGGTAGCGGGAGGGGATGGACGGGATGGACGGTATGGACGATATGGACGATATGGACGGTATGGACGCGCTCCCCTGGGGGGCGGGGGGCTGTGCGCTGGGGGTGGCGGCGGGCTGTGCGCTGGGGGGGGCGGCGGG
>JAKPUV010000030.1 GCA_029554925.1 Candidatus Hydrogenedentota bacterium
GGGACTTCCGGCTATGGATGATTCAGCACATGTCGTGCGGGCTGAACGGCCCGAGGGCACGGTCACCGTCCGGTTCACCCCGATGTTGGCGGAGGCAGTGCCGGGGTTTCGCGGGTTTGTGGAGGCCATGCTGGCCGCGGAAGGGGTGCGCTGGCCCGGGGAGGTGTTCATGTGCATGGAGGGGGAACCTACGCCCTGCGGAACAGACACCGCCGTGATGGTCTTCCCCGAGTGGTTCAGGGAGAAAACCGAAAAGCACCGGAATCTTCGGAAGAAGCGGCCATTCGCCATGTTCTTCGCCGGTTTACGCTTCGACAAGATGCTGGTTTCAGGAGATGTCGCCTACATTACCACGTATTACCTCGACCACTTCCTACCGCAGGGAGGGGACACTGCCAGGGCACTGGTCAAGCCCCTCACCGAGCAAATCGTGCGCCCCCGACTCTGGCAGGGTTATCTGATGATGTTCAGCGGATTCGTCATAATGCTTGTGCAGGCCCTCCCACCGGGGAACAAGGGAAAACGGGCGCGTTGGCGGCTCCGGGGGCTCTTCCGAGTGAACCGTGAGAACGAGGAAGGGCTTGCCGAGGTGGAAAGAGCGCTTGAGGCCCTCGGCGAGAAACCGGAGAATGCCAGGGTGTTCCGCCAGGCGCTGGAGGAATGTAATCTTCGCACCGGCTCCGCCCCGAAACAGGAAGAAGCTCCGAAAGACCCTGTGGGGGACGCGAACAATCTGGACTGCGATGGAAATGACCAATGAGAAGAGCCGGGCTGGAGCCCGGCGATCCCAGGGGCGCGCGTTTTGGGCAAACGAAGGACCGACGGTCTCGGCATAACTCAGAGCAAACGCACCCTGGGAGCGCCAGGCTTCCCCCTGGCATCTTCTTCCTGCCGTGATTTCCCGTCGTAAATCCCCTCGCGGGTGTCTTGTCGCATTCAGCCCCCCGGCGGCATCCTTATAATGGAGGCTGGAAGAACCGGCCAAACCGGGAGCGCTGGCATGAACGAGTCGGAACTGGTCACACGGATCCTTGCGGGCGAGGAAAGCCTGTTCGCGCAGATCGTTTCCCGCTACAGCGGGTGCGTGTGGGCGGTCTGCTCCAGCTATGTGAGGAACCCGAGCGAGTGCGAGGACGTGGCGCAGGAGGTGTTCGTGCAGGGGTACCGGCGGCTGGACACGCTGCGCAACCCGCGCGCCCTGGGCGCGTGGCTGTGCCAGCTGGCGCGCCGCCGTTCGCTGATGTGGCTGCGGGGCGCGACGCGGCGCGAGCAGTCCCTGGCCCGCTACGGGGAGACGCTTCCCCCGCCCGCGCCGGACAGCGGGTCCGGGGCGCGCGGGGAACTGGAGGAGGCGGTCTGGGACGCCTTGCACGGGCTGCCTGAACTGCACCGGGAGGCGCTGCTGCTGCGCTACGCCGAGGGCTATTCGACGGAGCAGGCTGCGGCGGCCCTGGGCATATCGGCCGCCGCCCTGCGCAAGCGCACAGAGCGCGCGAAGAACCTGCTGCGCGACGCCCTGTGGGAGCGCCTGTCCCCGGCGTTGGCGAAGCGCAGGCACAGCGGGGATTTGGAGAAGGGCATTCTGGCCGCCATTCCGTTCGGCACCGCGCCCTGGCTGGGCGCGACGGGAACGGGGGGCGCGGCCGTGTCGGCAACCTCAATGAAGGGAGGGACCAGCGCCATGTTCGGAAAGATCACCCTGATGGCGGGAGCCATCGCACTCACCCTGCTCGGGGGAAACGCGGCGTTGCAATTCGTTTCCGCCCCCGAAGCCGCCACACCGCAGACCCGGGCGATGCATGCACACCAGACAGACCAGGCGGACGCGGCCCCCGCCGCTTCCAAAGCACCCGAACCGGCCGACGCGGTCGCCGC
>JAKPUV010000043.1 GCA_029554925.1 Candidatus Hydrogenedentota bacterium
AGCGTCCCGAGCGCGAGCAGCCGGCCGTCCTCGGACTTGATCTGGACCAGCCCGTCGGGCATGTCCTCCGGCGCGGGCCGGACCGAGGTCGCAATGGCGGCGCCGGTGAGGATCATGGCGGCGCGGGCGCGGTCCACGCGGACCACGGGCAGGTCGAGGGCGTCCTCCATGGGGACAAGGCGCCCGCGAACGGCCTCGGGGCCGTCGAGCGCGTCCAGCGCGACGGCGTCGGCGATGTCGAACGCGCCGACCCGGGTGCGGCGCAGGGCGGCGAGGATGCCGCCGCAGCCGAGGGCCTGGCCGGCCTCGTGGCACAGGGCGCGGACGTAGGTGCCGCTGCCGCAGCGCACGCGCAGGCCCGCGTCCGGCGGGGTCCAGGAAAGGATCTCAAAGGCCTCCACGTGGACGGGCCGGGGCTCGCGCTCGACGGTCTGTCCGCTGCGGGCCATCTTGTAGAGACGCTTGCCGCCCACCTTGACGGCGCTCATCATGGGCGGCGTCTGGAGGATGTCGCCCGTAAGGGTGTCGCAGACGGCCTGGATGTCCGCCTGCGCCAGCGCGGGCACGGGATGCTCGGAGACCACTGCCCCGTCCAGGTCGTAGCTATCGGTGACCACGCCGAGGCGCATGGTGCCCTCGTAGGTCTTGTCGAGGCCCGTCAGGTGCTCGGACAGGCGGGTCGCCGCGCCGAGGCACAGCACGAGCAGGCCCGTGGCGCCGGGGTCGAGGGTGCCCGTATGGCCGACGCGCCGCTGCTGCGCCGCCCGGCGCACGCGGTCCACCACGTCGTGCGAGGTCATTCCCGCGGGCTTGTCCACCAGCAGCACGCCGTTCATGGCGCCTCCGTCCCGTTGTCGTCCATGGCGGCCTCCAGGGCGGCGGTCACGGTCTCCCGCGCCTCCGCCAGCGGCATGCGCAGCGTGGCGCCCGCCGCCATGAAATGCCCGCCGCCGCCATAGCCGCGGAGGAAGCGGGCGCTGTCGAAGGAAACGGCGGAGCGCAGGCTGACCTTGCAGGCGCCCGGCTCGCGCTCCGTGAAGAACGCGGCCACACGGACCCCGTTCACCTGGCGCAGGTAGTTGATGAGGCCGTCGGTGTCCTCCACCAGCGCGCCGGTCTCCGCGAAATCGGCCTGTCCCACCCAAGAAACGGCGAGCTCGCCGCCGTGGAGAAATTCGGCCCGGTCGAGGACGAGGCGCAGGAGCTGGAACTTGCGGGCGGCCATGGTGTTGAAGACGCGCTCGTTCCACACGGCCAGGTCCACGCCCGCCGAGATGAGCCGCGCTGCCAGCTCGTGCGAGGCGGCCGTGGTGTTCGCGAACCGGTAGCCGCCCGTGTCCGTGGCCTGGGCGACGTAGAGGCAGGTGGCCGCGTCGGCGTCCCAGGGGATTTCGGCGGCCTCGAAGAGGGCGGCGACCAGCTCGCCCGCCGCGGCGCGGCCGGGGTCGATGATGCCCGCGGCGCCGGGCGGCCCCTCCTCGTCGTGGTGGTCGAGGACCAGCACGCGGACGGCCGGGGGGATCCAGTCCGCGATCTCGCCGATGCGGTCCAGCCGCGCGCAGTCCACCAGCACCACGCGGTCGAACACGGGGCGGTCGCTCTCGGCGTTCAAGACGGTCTTGGCGCCGGGCAGGGCGGCATAGGCGGCGGGGACCGCGCCGTCAACGGCGCAGGCAACGCGCGTCTTGCCGAGGGCCAGCAGGAGCAGGCGCGCGGCCAGCAGGCTGCCCACGGCGTCGCCGTCCGGGTTGACATGGGTGACGACGAGGGGCGCCTCGGCGGTCTTCAGCTCCTCGACCATTTCGACGAGGGTCATGCGGAGCATGGGGGTGTTCTGCTGCTCCTCATGGATGCTCTGGAACACCTCCTCCAGCTGGTAGACCCGGTCCAGGGTGCTGTCCGGGAAAAACCGTATCTCGGGGGTGTGGTGGACGTGGAGGCACTTGCCCACCTCGCGCCGCACCCACCCCGCGGAGTTGCGCAGGGCCACGAGGGAGGACTTCCGCTCGGCCTCGCTGCCGTAGAGGCTGACGTACACGTTGGCGTGGCGCAGGTCGGGGGACATGCGCACCTCCATGACGGAGACGAAGCCGATCCGCGGGTCCTTGAGCCCCTTGGTCAGCAGCCGCGCGATCTCCTCGCGTATGACCTCGGCCACGCGGGTGGCCCTGCTGTTC
>JAKPUV010000049.1 GCA_029554925.1 Candidatus Hydrogenedentota bacterium
GTCAAGCACGCGCGGTAATCGGTGGGTAATCGGTTAGCGAGAGGGGAGTGCGAAGAGCATGCCTTTCTGGTGACAAGGGGAGCAGGAAATCGGGAGCGCGGGCTCATTTTGGAGCGCGGCGGCTTGTTGCCGCTTTGGAAAGCGGGAGCAAGCTCCCGCACCTGGGGTTTGGCCTTTTACTATGATTTTCCATAGCTTCTAACACCGCGTTGTGGCGTCATCCTGCCGTTTTTTCATGAATACGCTTTTTTCTGCTTTTTTTTGTTGCTTTTATCATAGTTATTCAACTATGATACGCGCATCACCCGCAATCAGGAGGACGGACATGGGATACAAGACGAAAGTGCAGCACATCGCCCGCAAGGGCAGCGAACAGTTCTACGCGACGCTTCCCTCGGCGCTCGCCCACGCGCTGGAGATCCAGAAGGGCGAGCCCGTCGAGTGGATCGTGGCCGACAAGGCCAACATCATCCTCTCGCGGCCCGAGGCGCCGCCCAACCCCGTGGAGGTCGAAAAAAAAACGAAACGCCCCTGCGGGACGCGTTCGACGGGCTGCTCGAACAGTGCGACGCGTCCCGGCGGCTGCGCTCGCACCTGACCGCCGCACTGCTCTCGCCGGACCGGGCCACGGTCTCCAACCTCATCTGCCTGGGCGGGCGGGCGGACGCGGACTGGACGGCGGACTACCGGCTCTACAGCCGGGGGCGGGCCGACGCCGGGGCCCTGCTGGACGGGGCTCTCGCGGAAGTCCTCGCGGCGACGCCGGCACAGGGCCCGCTGGTCTTCGGGGTAGACGACACGACCGTGCGGAAGACGGGCAGGCGCATCCCCGGCGTGGCGTGGCGGCGGGATCCCCTCGGCCCGGCCTTCCGGACCAACCTCATGGCGGGCCAGCGCTTCCTGATGTTCAGCGCGGCATGGCCGCTGGGGGACGGGGACGCGCGCATGCTGCCCGTGCGGTTCGGCCACGCGCCGACGGCGCGGCGCCCGGCGCCCGGGGCGTCCCCGGAGGAACTGGAGGCGTGGCGCGAGCAGAAGCGCCGCACGAGCCTGGGCGCGCGGGCAGTCGAGGGCATGGAGGCGCTGGCCAGGCGCTGCCCCGGGCGCAGGATCGTTTTCTGCGGGGACGGCGGGTACACCAACGGCACGGTCGTCAAGCGCCTGCCCGCGGACTGCCGCTTCATCGGGCGCGTCCGCCAGGACGCGAAACTCCATTTTCCCCCAAATCCGGCGGACGGCGGCGGATCCGGCCGCCCGAAGGTCTACGGCGACCGGGCCCCGACCCCGGGGGATCTGCTCGCCGACGACTCCGTCCCGTGGCGCGAGGCGGAGGGCTTCGCGTCAGGGCGCAAGCACCTCTTCCGCGTCAAGGAAGTCGGCGGACTGCTCTGGCGCCCGGCCGGAGGCGCGGCGCGGCTGCGACTGCTGGTCATCGCCCCGCTGCGCTACCGCCTGCGCAAGGGCTCGAAGCTGCTCTACCGCAGGCCCGCGTTCCTGATCTGCACCGATCCGGCGCTGACGGCCGAAGAGATCCTCCAGTGCTACCTCTGGCGATGGGGCGTCGAGGTCAACTTCCGCGACGCCAAGCAGCTGGTCGGCGTCGGCGACGCGCAGGTGCGCACCGAACTCTCCAACGAGACGCTGCCGGCGGCGCTTGTGGGCGGCTATTCCCTGCTGTGGGCGGCGGCGCTGAAGCTGCCGGCGTCCGGCACCGACCCCGCGGGCGCGCTCGTCGCGCCGAAATGGCGTCGGCGGGCCGAGAACGGGCGCAAGACGCCCAGCACGGGGCAACTGCTGCGCGAGCTGCGCACGGAATGCTGGCGCCAGAGTCTACGCCCGGAGGGTTTCAGGGGGTTCCCGGCACATCCGAACGCGGACGCGAAGCCGCAGAAATTAGTCTTCCCTCTGAGCGGACTGTTCCAAACAGCCTGAAAACGGGCCTTCCCAGAGAGGACCGCTCTTAAAAAAAGGCCAAACTCCAGGCACTGCCGGTATTCCGGCATGTGCGGAAACAAGGCCCCGGTGCGCGTGCGAGGGGACGGCGGCGGCACCCGGGGAAGCTCGGCGGTAGTCCGCCGAGATCACCCCGAGGTGCCAGAGCCGCCGAGGAGACCGTATCCGGGCTCCGAGGTTGCCCCGAGGCTCGCGCTGGGGCCGCCGGAGGGAGGGCTGTCGGACGGAGCGGCGGCGGCGAGCCGGACGCTATCCGCGGCCGGCCCGCTGCCCGGCGGCAACCGCCGCCGCCGCGACGGACGAAGCCC
>JAKPUV010000062.1 GCA_029554925.1 Candidatus Hydrogenedentota bacterium
AGACCATGGCGTTCCCGGCGGGGAAAACATGATGGTGTTCGGCAACGGGGAATGCCGGTATTTTACTGTCCGGGAGTCTGCGCGCGTCCAGACTTTTCCGGATGGGTACCTGCTCGCCGGTTCCTGGACCGAAGCCATGCGCCAGCTTGGGAATGCGGTTCCCGTCGCCCTGGCAAGAAGGGTCGCGGCGTCGGTGGCGGAGAAGATCGCCGAGGTGGGCATTCGTGAGGCGTTGCGTTCGAAAGGAAGGGTTGTGGCATGACCGACGGCAATATCCTTCCGTTCAATCCTTTGGACAAGAAGAACCTCGGCGAAAGCGTCGCGCAGGCCCTGCTCGAACAGCCGCCCGTCAGGCTGCCTGATGTTCAGAAGTTCCGCGGTGCGGGCGTTTATGCCGTCTACTATTCGGGAAAGTTCCCGGCCTACAAACCTCTGGCTGAGGCAAACGCCGGTGGACGTCCTGCAACGCCGATCTATGTTGGAAAAGCGGTTCCAGCGGGGGCGAGAAAGGGTGGAGACTTGGAGGCGGATCCGAAGTTCGCCCTCTATGACCGCCTGCAAGACCACGCGAAGAGCATAGAACAGGCCGAAAACTTGGAAGTGAGGGATTTCTGTTGCCGCTATCTCGTGGTTGACGATATTTGGATTCCTCTCGGAGAGGCACTGCTGATTGCGCGATTTTCCCCGCTTTGGAACAAGGTGATAGACGGGTTTGGCAACCATGACCCCGGAAAAGGCCGGCATGAGGGGTTGCGACCCCGCTGGGACGTGCTGCACCCCGGCCGACCATGGGCCGCCCGGTGCAAAGACCGGCCGGAAACTGCAGCGCTGATCAAGAGTGAGGCTCTGAATTTCCTTCGAAACAGTCCACCGTCAGACGGGCACGGGTGAAGATCGTCATTTTTCGCGGACTGCCAACCCAATGCACGGTCTGACGCACATCGGAGTTCCGCAACCAGCAAAGGGGCAGTCATGACCGACACCACCCTTTCCCCCGAACTCGCCGCGAAGGAGGCCGCCCTGCGCGGCATCTTGGAGGCGTGCGGGTCCGTGGCCGTCGCGTATTCCGGCGGCGTGGACTCGTCGTACCTGGCGGATGTCGCCCATGAGGTTCTCGGGGACCGCGCGCTGCTGGTCATCGCGGACTCGCCGAGCATCCCGCGCGCGGAGCTGGCGGAGGCGCGGGCGCTGGCCGCCGCCCGGGGCTGGCGGCTGGACGTGATCCAGACGCGCGAGTTTGACCTGGAGGACTACCGGCGCAACGACGGCCGCCGCTGCTACCACTGCAAGGCGACCCTGTTCTCCACCCTGCGCGCCCACGCCGATGCCCGCGGCATTGCCGAGGTGGCCCACGGCGAGATCGCCGACGACGCCCTCGACCCCACGCGCCTCGGCGCGCTGGCCGCGCGGGAACAGGGCGTGCGGGCGCCCCTCGCCGAGGCCGGCCTCACGAAGGACGACATCCGCGCCCTCAGCCGCCGCCGCGGCCTGCCCACGTGGGACAAGCCGTCCTTCGCGTGCCTGTCGTCGCGGTTCCCCAAGGGCGTGGCGCTGTCGCCGGAGGACCTGCTGCACGTCGAGCGGGCGGAGGAGTGCCTGCGCGCGCTCGGGTTCAGGCAGTACCGCGCCCGCCACCACGGCGACCTCTGCCGCATCGAGGTGGACCCGGCGGACCTGCCCCGGATGCTCGAACCCGGGCTCCGCGAACAGCTTGTGGAAACCCTGCGCGGCCTGGGCTACCGCCACGTCACGGTGGACCTGGCGGGCTACCGCACCGGCAGCACGGCGTAGGGGGAAGGGAAGTCAGTCGGACAGGTCGGACGAGTCAGACGGGTCTGACAGATCTGACTTGTCCAATCCGCCTCTTGAGTCCGACCCGTCTGACTCGTCCGACCTGTCCGACTTGTCCGACCCCTGCCGTCCCCTTGACTCCACCCGCTGCCGGTAGAGATTCTCCGTGAAACCGCCCTCGCGCAGAAAGCTTCGCCCCTGGCTCTCGATTTGGCGTTTCAGGAGGTACGCGGCCTGGTGCACCGCGCAAACCATGGCGTTTGCCGCCAGTTCGGGGGATGCCTGCGCGACAAAATCCGCCAGTCCGGCGAGACCCGTCAGGCGGATCTTTCCGGGCGGTGCGGGGGGCAGATCCTCGACCCGGTCCTTCGACAGCCGGTCGCGCATGGCCCGTGCCTCCCGCGAATCCCCCGGCCATAGCCGCAGGCCGTTCTGGCGCAGAAAACTCTCGTAGTCGCGGAGGAGTTCATCGTTCAGGCTCGCCCGCGCCACATTGGTCAGTTTCATCTCCGTCTTGCGTGACGTTGCCGCCGCGCCGCTCCCCTCGCTGATGTTGCGCACCCCGCTACGAGCCGCCTGAACCATCTGGTCCGTCATCCGCCGGTCCTGCGGAAAGAAACGCCGGCAAAACACCACCGTGGCATCGTACACCGCCTCAGCCACCTTGTAGCTGCGGAGGTTCCGGTATCCGCCATGCGGAAGCAGGGGGGTGCCGTCGGAGTCCATGGCCCTATCCTCCCAAGGAAGCCAGAATGAACCAGTCGGACAAGTCTGACAAAAGTACCACGGCAGACGCCACTTTCTGCTCGTCCGACGTGTCAGACACGTCCGACCTGTCCGATCTTTCAGCCTCCCGCCCGCCGCGCCATTCCGCGCAGCATCTTTTCCCGGCTGACGGGCTTCACCTCGCGCACGATCCATTCGCGCATGGCGCGGCCCGGGTCGGTGTCCTGGGGCGCGGAGAGGAACTCGAGCTCGATCCCCAGCCGCTCCGAGACGCCCAGCGCGATGAGCGGCCACACGGCGCCGATGTCGCCGATGAGGGGGATGCTCCCCTCGTGGCGGGCGAAGCCGGACATCTCCATGCGGAAGGGCACCTTGAACATCTTGGTCTTGGGCAGGCCGTCGGCGATGGCGCGCTGCACCGCGCCCCCGGACCGCTCCACGGCGCAGACCTGGTCCAGCGCCGGGTCGAGGTCCACGCGCACGAGCGTCTTCCCCTCCAGCGAGTAGGTGGGATGGCCGTCCCACGCGGACCACATGCCGTGGCCGGTGTAGCGCTCGAAGGGGCCGTCGTGGATCTCCTGCGTGAGCGCCACGGCGGACTCGATGATGACGTCGGCGGACCCGAGCATCCGCGACAGGCGCGTCGCCCGCTCGCGCAGGGAGATGGTGTCGCCGATGTTCAGCCCGACCGCGCCGCCGCCGATGAGCTGCGGCACCGTCACGATGACCGGCAGGCCGCGCTCCGCGCCCGCGCCAATCATGGTCCACGGGTCCGCGCCGAGGCCCGCGGCCTCCTCGAAGGACAGCCCCTCCCCGCGCGCGAGGGTCATGATCTCCTGCGAGAGACGCTCCAGCCACAGGCCCACGGGATAGCCGAGGTTCCCCGCCGCCTTGATGATGGTCTTCCCCTCCGCCGCCTCCAGCCGCGCGAGGAGCCCCTCGTCCACCTGCGTGTGCCGCCGGATTTCGGCCAGCGTCTCCGGCGACATCAGGGTCAGCTCGAACTCGCCGCCCCGAGGCAGGATCTCCGGCGGCAGCCCCAGCGGCGCGCCCGGGCACCGCTTCACGCGGTCCAGCGTGCCGCCCATCTCGTGGGAGACGACGGCGGAGCTGGTGGACACGCCGTCCACGATCCCCGCGCGCATGAGTCCCGCCAGCAGCGTGGTCACGCCCTCGTGGATGTTCGGGCCGCTGCCCGTGACGACGGCCACCTTCCCGCCGCACTCCTTGGCCGCAACGATGCGTCCGACGGCCCCGTCTATGCGGGCGAGGGTGGTCTCCTCCAGGCGCTCCCGGCAGAGCGCCGCAACGGCGGCGTGCTCAGTCTTCATGGCCGTTCCTTTCCCGGAGCATGCGCCCCGCGCGTTCCAGGTCCTCCGGCGTGTCCACGCTGAACCCGTGGAACGCCCGGTCGGGCGCGCGCGACACCCCCACGCGCACCCGCACCCCGTGCTCCAGCCAGCGGAGCTGCTCCAAAGACTCCACGCGCTCCAGCACCGTCGGCGCGAGCGTCGTCAGGCGCATCAG
>JAKPUV010000066.1 GCA_029554925.1 Candidatus Hydrogenedentota bacterium
ACAGGCACGCCCCCGCCAGAACCCACCCCGTCCAGTCACGCATGGCCTTCACTCCCTCTTTTTTTCCGGGGCCATTCCCCCGGCGGCAACCGGTACTACTATACGCGGTGGGGCATGTAAGTTTCAGAGGATTTCACCACAAGCACAAGGGATTCTTTGCGGTGTTTTAGGGGGCTGTGCCATAATTCCGCACGTTTGTTGTCCGCATTGGGGCGGACGGCATGCCCGTGGTGATGTGGGGTTGTTTGCGGCGGGTGCCGGTTTGGGCCTTTATTGGTCTGGAAATGCCGGCGGTTCCGGGGAGGCTCGGTCAACGCCGCTTTTCCATTTCCACGGTTGGACAGCGCTTTGCCGGAAATCCGGTTCTCAAGTTGCCCGGTTGCGGCGGCGCGCGCGGAAGATGCGCGCCGTTTCCGGGCCGGAAAGGTTTGTCATGCGGTCCATCCTGCGTTTTCTGGCCAGTCTACTCCTGTGCGCGCTTGTTGTCGGGGCGGGTGCGGGCCTTGTCCACGCCGTGAAGCGGCTGCGTCCGCCGCAGGCGCCGCCGCCGCCCGCGGAGACGCCGCCGATGAACGTGCGGGTGCGGGCGATCACGCCGTCCGTGGTGGAGGACGCGATTCTTCTGACGGGGCGGATCGAGCCGTTGGAGGAGCTGACGGTGAGCGCGGAGGCCTCCGGGGTCATCGAATGGCTGGAGGCGGACGTGGGCGACCGGGTGGAGAAGGGGCAGGAACTGGCGCGGATAGACACGGCGCGCCTGCAGACGGTGTACGACCAGGCGGCCGCGCGGAAGAACCTGGCGGCGCAGGAGCTGGCCAGGATGAGAAACCTGGAGAAGGGGGGGATCGCCTCGCCGCAGAACCTGGACCAGGCCAGCGCGGAGTCGGACATGGCGGCGGCGGACCTGAGCGCGGCGAAGATCCAGCTGGAGAAGAGCCGCGTGTACGCGCCGATGGCCGGCATCATCAGCCAGCGGAGCCGCCGCCAGGGCGAGTTCACGGACAACGGGTCGCCCCTGTTCCGCATCGTGCAGGTGGACCGGGTGAAGACCCTGGTGGGGGTGCCCGAGCGCGACATCAACCGGTTTGCCCTGGACGACGAGGTGCGCATGACGCTGGACGCGCTTCCGGACAGGACCTTCACGGGGCGCATCAGCAAGCTGCCGCCGACGGCGGACCTCCAGACGCGCACCTTCCTGACGGAGATCCTGCTGGACAACCCGGAGGGGCTGCTCAGGCCCGGCATGACGGCGCGGGTGCGCATGGTGCGCGAGACCTACCCGGACGCCGTCGCGGTTCCCCTGTTCGCCGTGCTCACCCTGGAGAACCAGCGTTTCGTCATGGTGGAGGAGGGCGGCGTGGCGCGGGTGCGCCCCGTGGAGCTGGGGGTGCTCCAGGGGGACATGGTGCATGTGAAGTCGGGCCTCGCGCCGGGTGACCGCCTGATTGTGACGGGGCAGCGCGACCTGCGCGACGGGCGCCGGGTCACGGTGACCGGGGAGACCGCGGAATGATCGTCTCCGACGCCGCCATCAACCGGCGGATCACCGTTTTCGTCTCCATGGTGCTGATCGTGGTGGCGGGGCTCTACGCCTACAGCGTCCTGCCGCGCGAGAGCACGCCGGAGATTGTCATCCCCATCCTGCTGGTCAGCACCAGCTACCAGGGCGTGGCCCCGGCGGACATGGAGTCCCTGGTGACGATCCCCATCGAGCGCAAGCTCACGGGGCTGTCGGGGGTGAAGAGCATCCAGTCCACCAGCTCCGAGGGGATTTCCGTCATCCAGGTGGAGTTCGAGGCCGACGAGGACGTGGACGTGGTGCGGCAGAAGGTCCGCGACAAGGTGGACCAGGCGAAGCCGGACCTTCCGGAGGAGGCGGACGACCCGCAGATCACGGAGATCAACGTCTCGGACTTCCCCTTCATGTTCATCTCCATGACGGGGGACCAGATTCCCCTTTCGATCATGACCAAGCTGGCGGAGGACCTGGAGGACGACATAGAGGCGGTCAAGGGCGTCCTTGAGGTGAACGTTGTCGGCGGGGTCGAGCGCGAGATCCAGATCGTCGTGGACCCCGACCGGGTCACCGAGTACGGCATCTCCCTGGCCGACCTGGTCACCCTGGCGCGCGTGGAGAACGTGAACACGCCCGCCGGCGCCATGGAGCTGGGCGAGGGCCGCTTCTCCGTGCGCGTTCCCGGCGAGTTCACCACGGCCGACGAGATCAACAACCTGGTGGTGAAGGCGGGGCAGGGCGGGGTGGTCTACATGCGCGACATCGCGGAGATCCGCGACGGGTACAAGGACATCGAGTCCATCTCGCGGCTGAACGGGCGGCGCGCCGTGACGCTCAGCGTGTCGAAGCGGGCGGGGGAAAACCTGATTGACGTGGCGGGGCGCGCGCGGGAGTGCATGGAGGCCTACCGGCACCGGCTGCTTCCGGGCATGGACCTTGTGGTGACGATGGACCACTCCGACGACATCCGGGACATGGTGTCCGAACTGGAGAACAACATCATCAGCGGGCTCATCCTGGTGCTGGCGGTGGTGTTCATCTTCATGGGCCTCACCAGCGCGGTCATGGTGGCCCTGGCGATCCCGCTGTCCATGCTCGTCACTTTCGCGGCGCTCTACGCCACGGGCACCACGCTGAACATGGTGGTGCTGTTCAGCCTGATCCTCGCGCTGGGCATGCTGGTGGACAACGGCATCGTGGTGGTGGAGAACATCTACCGCATGATGCAGATGGGCATGCCGCCCGTGAAGGCCGCGAAGGCGGGCGCCGGCGAGGTGGCCTGGCCGATCATCACCTCCACCCTCACCACCGTGGCCGCCTTCGCGCCCCTCATGTTCTGGCCGGGCGTCTGGGGCAGCTTCATGTTTTTCCTCCCGCAGACTGTCATCATCGCCCTGTGCGGGTCGCTGTTTGTCGGGCTCGTGGTCAACCCCGCGCTGGCGAGCCGCTTCGCCCGGGTGAAGGGCGCCCCGGAAGAGGGCGCCGAGGACCCCGAGGAGGCGATGATGCGCGCGCCCAGGTCGCTCACCATCCGCGCCTACGCCGCCCTGCTGCGGCTCGCGCTGCGCTGGCGGCTGGTCACGGTCGTCCTCGCGTTCACCAGCCTCGTGGTCATCATCGCGGTCTACGCCCAGAACCCCAGGCTGGAGTTCGTGCCCGAAACGGAGCCGCGGCAGACCCAGGTGGAGGTGGACACCTCCGAGGGCACGCGGCTGGAGGTGACGGACGGGGTGGTGCGGTCCATCGAGGCCATCGCCCGGGAGTACGGCGACGATGTGGAGCACCTGCTGGCGAGTTCGGGGTCGCGCGGGGCGAGCACCAACGTGAACACGACGAGCACGGCGAGCCACCAGGGGCGGGTCTCGCTGGACTTCCACAAGCTGGGCACGCGCCCGGTGCGGCCCAGCGTGATCACCGAGAAACTGCGGGAGCGCCTGCGGGAGGTGACCGGGGCCGACCTCACCCTTCAACAGCAGCAGGAGGGGCCGTCGGACAAGCCCCCGGTGAACGTGGAGATCAGCGGGGACGACTTCGAGACGCTTTCCGGCCTTGCGGAGAAGGTGACGGCGGCCATCGCGGACATTCCGGGGCTGGTGGACCTGAAGGACGACTACGAGCCCGGGAAGCCGGAGATCCGGGTCGAGGTGGACCGGGAGCAGGCGCTGCTCATGGGCCTGAACACCCAGTTTGTCGGCCAGGCGGTGCAGGCGGCGGTCAACGGCCGCAAGGCGGGCACCTACCGCGAGGGGGACAAGGAGTACGACGTGACCGTCCGGTTCCCGGAGAACTTCCGGGACAATCTGGACAAGATCCGCTCCATGACCATTGTGAACCTGGGCGGGGTGCCGGTGCCGTTTTCGGCGGTGGCCCGTGTGGAGGAGGGGGTGGGGCTCGGGCCCATCAAGCGGATGGACCGCAAACGGACCATCACGGTCTCCGCCGAGGCGTCGCTGGGCTACAGCGGCGCCATGCTCCTGCAGGAGGTGCGGAAGCGCCTGGAGGGCTTCGAGCTGCCCGACGGGTATCTCATTGACTACACCGGCGAGAACGAGGACCAGGAGGAGGCGCAGGCCTTCCTCATGGAGGCCTTCGTCGTGGCGCTGTTCCTCATCGCCATGATCCTCATCACCCAGTTCAACTCGCTCATCCAGATGTTCATCGTCATGTCGTCCGTGGTCCTCTCCCTCGCCGGGGTGTTCCTCGGGCTCATCATCACGGACACGCCGTTCAGCGTCATCATGACGGGCATCGGCTGCGTGAGCCTCGCGGGCGTGGTCGTCAACAACGCCATCGTGCTCATTGACTTCATCAACAAGCGCCGGGAAAAGGGCCTCCCCGCAGACGAGGCCATTGTGCAGGCGGGCATCACGCGGTTCCGCCCCGTCATGCTCACCGCCGTCACCACCGTGCTGGGCCTGCTGCCCATGGCGCTGGGCGTCAGCTTCGACTTCTTCGCGGGCACGTGGATCGTCGGGGGCGAGTCCGCCGCGTGGTGGGGGCCCATGGCCATCGCCGTCATCTTCGGCCTGAGCTTCGCCACCGTCCTCACGCTGGTGGTCGTGCCCGTGCTGTACAGCCTCACCGCCAACCTCCACAACGCGTGGACGCGCGTTGTGCGGTCCGCCACCGCCCCCGAAAGGAGCCCCGAATGACCCCCTTCCGGACGTCCTCCCTTCTCTGGGCCGCCCTGCTGGCCGCCCCGCTGTGTGCCGTTGCCCAGGCCCCCGGCCCCGACCTCACCTGCTTCCAGCAGGCGGGCGGCTACACGCCGCAGATTGACATCGCGTCCGACATGGCGGTGGTCTACGGCTGCGGTCCCGACTTTGCGGCGCGGGCGGAGGAGTGGCGGAAGCGCGGCTACACCATCGGCATGATGACCGGCATCGCCTGGGGCGGCTACGACGCCTACTACCAGACGCCGGACGGCATCAAGAAGGAGGAGATTCAGACCGAAAAGGACGGGCGGCTCCGAATGCACGGCCACAGCGACACGGTGGGGTACAACGTGCCGACGCCGGCCTACGTCGAGTACATCAAGAAGGTCGTGGAGCCCGCCGTGGACGCCGGGGCTCAGGCCATTTTTTTGGAGGAACCGGAATACTGGGCGGAGACCGGGTGGAGCGGGGGATTCAAGCGCGCCTGGGAAACCCGCTACGGGAAGCCGTGGGAGGCCCCCGACTCCAGCGTGGACGCCCAGTACAAGGCCAGCCGGCTCAAGTACGAGCTGTACTTCAACGCCCTGCGCGAGGTGTTCCGCCACGCCAAGGCGCGGGCCGCCGCCCAGGGGCGCACCATTGAGTGCCACGTGCCCACGCACAGCCTCGTGAACTACGCCCAGTGGCGCATCGTCAGCCCCGAGGCCAGCCTTATGGGGCTGGAGGAGATGGACGGCTACATCGCCCAGGTCTGGACCGGCACCGCCCGCACCGCCAACGTGTACCGGGGCGTCCGCCGCTCCGAGCGCACCTTCGAGACGGGCTATCTGGAGTACGCCCAGGCCTACGGCATGGTGCGGCCCACGGGCCGCAAGGTCTGGTTTCTCGCCGACCCGGTGGAGGACAACCCGGACCGGAGCTGGAACGACTACAAGTGGAACTATGAGTGCACCATCATCTCCTCCCTCATGTTCCCCGGGGTGTCCCGCTTCGAGGTGATGCCGTGGCCGTCCCGCATCTTCCAGGGCACCTATCCCAAGGTGGATCTCGACGGGAAGGCGGAGCGCGAGGGCATCCCCGCGGAGTACGCCACCCAGCTCCTCACGGTGATCAACGCGCTCAACGACATGGACCAGAAGGACGTGGCGTGGGACACGGGCACCCGCGGCATCGGCGTCATGGTGTCCGACACGCTCATGTTCCAGCGGGCGGCCCCCACGCCCAGCGACGCCCACCTCAGCAGCTTCTTCGGCCTCGCCATGCCGATGGTCAAGCACGGGTTCCCGCTGGAGATCGTGCAGATGGAGAACCTGCTCCAGCCGGGCGTGCTCGCGGAGTGCCGCGTGCTCCTGCTGACCTACGAGGGGCAGAAGCCCCTCAAGCCCGAGTACCATGACGCCCTCGCCGAATGGGTGCGCGGCGGCGGCGCGCTGCTGTTTGTGGACGACGGGAAAGACCCCTACAACCACGTCCAGGAGTGGTGGAACGCCCAGGGGACCACGGAGGCGCTGCCGCAGGACGACCTGTTCGCCCGGCTGGGCGTGGACGCCTCGGCGAAGGCCGCCCCGCAGGCCGTCGGCAAGGGCTGGGTGCGCTGGCTGGACACCGCGCCCAGCGCCCTCGCGCGGGACAAAAACGGCCCCGAGACGCTCATGCCCGCGCTGGGGACCCTGTGCGCGAAGATTGACCTGCAACTGCACATGCAAAACTACCTCAAACTGCGGCGCGGCCCCTACGTCATCGCCTCGGTCATGAACGAGTCGAAGTCCGACGCGCCGCTGCGGATGCAGGGGCGGTTCATAGACCTGTTCGACGCCAAACTGCCGGTCATCGCCGAGAAGACGCTGGAACCCGACCAGCGGACCCTGCTCTACGACCTCGACTGGGCAAAGGCAAATCTGGGCGCCGCCAAGGTGGCCGCCGCCGCCACCCGAGTGCGGGAGGAGCGGTTCGCCGACGGAAAACTGTCCTTCACCACCCGCGGCCCCGAGGGCGTGCATGCCCGTGTGCGCATCCTGCTGCCGTCAGCGCCCGCCGAAGTCCGCGTGACGCCGGAGACCGCCTTCACCCAGGCTTGGGACGCCGAAAGCGGCACCCTGCTCCTGGAATTCGACAACCGCGCCGACACCCTGTCCGTGGAGGTGGTCCTATGACGGGATGCCTTCTGCCGTAACGCCGGCGTCCCGCCGGCCTCGTCTTTGAGTTAACGTTGCGTCGGCGGTCCGCGCGTCATGGGGAGCGCAGCGCGGGCATCTCGTGCCCGTCATGCCTTCCGCCGCCGCCCTGCCGGCAAGCGATTGCTTCACTTCGTTCGCAATGACGGGACAGGGCGACGGTCTCGCGCTAGACGATCCCAGGGGGGCGGGGCCCCGTCCTCCCGCTCTCTTTCCTCTCTTCCCCCGTCCTCATTTCTCTGCACCCTTTGCGTTCTCCGCGCCTCTGCGTTGAGCCTTCCTTCATCCCTTGTTTCCCCACCCACCCATCCCTGCCGCCGCCCCGTGATTGACCCCGGCGCGGCAAAGCGGTAGAGTAACGGCGTGCGGCGCTCGGCGGGCGCGCGCCGCCGGAGACAGGACGCATGGAATACACGGGCGAGCGATTCATTCCCGGACGCAAAGGGCTGGAGCTGCTCGAACTGGAGCATCGGGCGCGCTACGCGGCCGCCGCGCAGCGGTGCGCGGGGGGGCGCGTGCTGGACCTGGGTTCCGGCGCGGGCTACGGCGCGGACATGTTGGCCGCCTCCGCCGCGTCCGTGCTGGGGGTGGACATCTCCGAGGAGGCGGTGGCCTTCGCCACGGAGGCCTACGCCCGGGAGAATGTGCGCTTCATGCAGGCGGACCTGTGCGCCGACGACTTCGCGGACCGGGTCCGCGCCGCGCATCCGGAATCCTTTGACCTTGTCACCTGTTTCGAGGTCATCGAGCATGTCACGCAGCCCCAGAAACTCCTGCGCGCCGTGCGGTCCCTTCTCGCGCCGGAGGGGCTCTTCCTTGTCTCCACGCCGAACATCGACTATGCCTTTGACATGGAGGCGGTCAACCCTCACCATGTGATCGAGTACAGCCTCCCCGAGTTCGAGCGCTGCCTGCGGGCGGAGTTCCGCCATGTCGTCCTCACCGGCCAGAAAGTGCACCTGGTCTCCACCGTGGGCGTTGAAGACGGCGACACCGTCTCCTTTACGGACTGGCGCGACTACGGCGACGGGAACCACATCAAGTACCACACGGCCGCGTGCTCCAACGCGGCCGCGGCCCCGGAGCCCCTCCGGATCGCCCTGCGCACCAGCGACGCGCACCTGAAAATACTTCAGACCAAACTGCGCGACGTGCGGAAGGACCAGGAGGTGAAGGCGCAGCGCATCCGCACACTGGAGGAGCATGTGGCCGGCGTGAAGGCGGCGGGGGAGGCGGTCTGCGCGGACGAGGTGCGCAGGCTGGAGGGGGATGTGGCGCGCACGCAGGAACAACTGACGCGGATGGAGGAGGAGCTGCGAGAGGCGCGGGAGGAC
>JAKPUV010000083.1 GCA_029554925.1 Candidatus Hydrogenedentota bacterium
CATCCAGTAGAAGCAGAGCGCGGCGGCGGGAACCGCCTCCAGATGCCGCGCCTTGGGGCTCGTGAGGTTGGTGTAAAAAACGAAACCCCGGTCGTCGTGGCCCTTGAGCAGCACCTGGCGCGCGTCGGGAAGCCCCTCCGGCGTCACGGTCGCCAGCGTCAGCGCCGTGTGGTCGTCAATGGCGTCGCAGCCCGCGGCCTCTTCGTACCACAGGGAAAACAGGTCGTAGGGGTTTTCGGCGGGGACAATGGCCACGGGGGCTTCTCCTGAATGAAACGGGGCCGCGCCGGGATCCGGCTCAGACGAAACGCCGCATGTACTCCAGGCTCTTCCGCGCGATGGCTTCGGGGCCCGGCTCGAACTTGAACACCTCCACCGAAACATACCGGTCGTAGCCGATGTCCCGGAGGGCGTCAAAGATGGGCGCAAAGTCCACCTCGCCCCAGCCGGGGCCGTTCAGGTTCGCGTCGTTCGCGTGGTAGTGCTTCAGGTACTTCGCGCAGCGGCGGATCAGCGCGGGCCGGTCCTCCGTCTGAAAGGCCATCGCCTTCGTGTCAAGCAGCAGCTGGAAGTTCGGGTGGTTGATGGCCTCAATCAGTTCCAGCGTCTCGTCCACTGTCTGGCAGAAATTGGTCTCCTGGTGCGTGAGCTGCTCCATGCAGATGGTCACGCCGCATTCCTCGCACAGCGGCAGGGCCGCCTCGAACACCTCGCGGGCGTGGCCGAAGGCCTGGTTGTAGGTGACGTCGCGCATCACGTTGCGCTGGCGGGGCGACCCGAAAATGAGCACCTTGCCCCCCACATCGCCGCAAAACCGCACCAGACTGCGCAGGTAGTCCGCCGTGAAACGGCGCACCGCCGGGTCGGGATGGGTCAGATACACGCCCTCCGGCCCCACAAAAACCCAGTGGATGCCGAGGATCTCCAGGCCGGCCCGCTCCGCGCGGCGCACGATCTCGCCCCGGACCGAATCCGGAATGTCATGCACGTACTGGGAGAGCGTGAAGGGGGCGATCTCCAGGCCGTCGTAGCCCGTCTCCTTCACGAAGTCTATCGTCCGCCCGATGTCGTTCCAGTCCTTGAAAATCTCGTTGCAAATGCCGAATTTCACGCCGTGTCACCGTTTCCCTTGTTCTTTGCCGAGCCCGCGGTGGCCTCGCGCACGAATACCCGGTTGCCGCCCGACCGCTTCGCCTCATACATCATCTGGTCCGCGATCCGGATGAACTCCTCGGCCG
>JAKPUV010000089.1 GCA_029554925.1 Candidatus Hydrogenedentota bacterium
CCCCCAGCATGAGAGCGGTCACTGTGCGCATGGAAACACCTCCTCGCGGACCGCGCGGGTTCAGGGCGCGGACAGCAGTTCCACCGCGTTCCACACCAATAATACCGCGAATCCGGCCATCAGCGCCCCCAGCCCCCGCATGACCCGCCGGTACCCCTTCCCGGTGAGGAAACGCCGGGAGCTGCCCGCCGACACGGCGATGACCATTTTGGCCGCGACAATGGACAGGCAGAACCCCGCGACAAAGGCGACGGCCGCCGGGGCGGAGTGCTCCCAGCCCCGCAGGACCATCGGCCCGCCCACGGTCAGCCAGAAGAGATAGGGGTGCGGACTCAGGAAGTTTACCAGCACCCCCTTGGCCAGGGAACGGGGCGCGCCCCTCTCCCCTTCGGCGATTTCATACCCCGTGGCGCGGAGGCCCTCATAGGCGAGATACGCGACGACGGCGGCCCCAACCAGTGACATTCCGCCAAGAACCGACTTATACCCCGAGATCCGCGTCAACACTAGCACGGAGAGGAGGATGACCGGCGTGTCGGTCAGGAGCGGTGCCAGGGCCGTTTTCATTCCCTCGCGCACCCCGTGCCGCATGGCCTGCGAGACCACGAGGGCGAACAGCGGCCCGGGCGAAAACCCGGCCGACAGGCCCAAAACGACCCCGGATGTGAGGAAGGCAAGCATGGGCCGGTATTAGACACCACCGGCTGGCGGGAGTCAAACCGTGCCCGGTGGATACGCGAGGCACCGCATGTGCGGCCCCCCGTCCAGACTGCGACCCTTGGGAGTGCGGTCCCGGCGCAGGACCAAGTTGAAAACGACCTTGCTCCGCGCAATGCCCAGCCAATGGAAGACGAAACAGCCGCATGATCAGGGGGGGGGCTTGTGGCCGGGCAGTACTGGCGTTTGCACGGAGACACAGCCGGGAGATTTCGGGCGGTTCTCCGGCCGCCGCACCGGGAAGAACGGGGACACCCCGCCTATTCGGCGATGTCCCGGGCAAGTTGCCGGGCAATGAGATCGCAGCCCCGCGCTTTGAAATGGCCCCAATTCTTGCGGCGCGTGTCATCGAAAAACACCTCTTCCATGGGCTCCCCCAATCCGGCGAACAGCGTCTCATAGTCAAGCACTCGCACCCCGGCTTCGGAGAGCCGGCGCGAAAGCACCTCCCGCCATGGTTCGGAGCATTCCGGCAGCAGCACACAGCAGAACTCCAGGCCGGGGGCCTGCTCTCTGGCCGACTTGACGCATTCAGCGACGAGCGTCACGAGGAGGTCAAGGCCTGATTTTTGCCTGGATTCCAGCCCCGGAAGTCCCGGCAGGCGCTCAGCCATGAGGCCGGCCAAACGCGTGCGTGCCAGCGAGCGGACAATCAGGCTCTGGAAATGGGGGCGGTCACTGAAGAACCCCCTGTGGACAATCCGACCGTCGTTCACCTCCAGCCAGGGCAGCGACTCTATCCATTCGGAGTGGACGCTCGACGCGCCGACCAGACGCTGGAGATGGTTTTGTATAAATGAGTATATGACAACCCCTTTTCTTTCGGAGAATTCCCGGAGCACCTCCTGCCTGCATATTTGCAGCCACATCTGCTGGGGGCCGTAGGCGTATACCCCGTAGTTGTGGGAGGTCCAGCCGGGCTTGTGCGCGCAGAAACGCGACGGGATGGTCTCCTCGTCCGCGACGCCCTGCCCGAAAGTCATGGAACATCCAAAAAAGGCGGCAATCCGGGCGTCTTCGCCACGGGGTGCGCACGGAGTTTGGCGTCTTCCGGCACCGTCTGTCTTGGCCAGCACGTCGTAGATCGTCCGTCCCCCGCGGTCCGCGCGATTCCAGACAGTTCCGTTGCGTTCCAGTTCCCACCCGAGAACGCTGGCCCCCTTGACCGTTCCCCGTCCGCTGAAAACCAATTCGGGGGGGGAAAAGAGCTTCTCTCGAAAATACAGCGCGGCTTCCGCCCCGGCAAACACCAGCCCAGAGACCACGAGGCCAATCAGGACGGCCAGGGCGTTTCCAATCCAAACACGCACGACCCGGTGCTGGAGCATTTTCATAACGCCTCTCGGTCAATGTTCTGTGACGTGTCCAACGAGCGCTGGTCGTCCGGAGACAGAGATGAAAACCGGGAGCGCTTCCAGCCCCGCAGAACCGTCGGCCCGCCCGCAGTCAGCCGGGAGAGGCCGGGATGCCGACGCAGGAAATTCACCGGAACTCCCTTGGCTGGGGAACGGGACGCCCCCCTTTCGCCTTTTGTGATTTCGTGCCCCGTGGCGCGCATCCCCTCTTGGGCGCGACGCGCGAAGACCGCCTTTCCAAGCGGCAACATGCCGCCGGGAACGGTCCTATGCGCCACAATTCGGGCCGGCACAGGCACGGACAGGAGAATGAACGGCGCGTCGGCCGGGAGGGGTGTTCCCCCCCCGGTCATTCCCTCGTCCGCCCCGTGCCGCATGGCCTGCGAGGCCACGAGGGCGGACAGCGGTCCGGGCGAGAGCCCGGCCGGACGGCGAAGAACGATCCCGAATGTGAGGCAGGCAGGCATGGGTCGGTATTAGACACCACCGGTTCGCGGGAATCAAGCCCCGTATTGCATCGGCGGACGGGTACGGTTCATGATTTCCGCACGAGACCGATTGACGGGGACAAGACCATGACCGTTCGCCAGAATGCCTTATTGGCCCTTCTTCTTTTCGCCGCGCTCCGGGGGGCCGCCGAGGTTCCGCCGCCTGTGGAGGTGGAGACCGGATGGGTGATTCCCTCGGAGGGCTACTGCGACCAGCCGTATGTGGTGAGACTGCCGGATGGGACGTGGCTCTGCACAATGACGACGGGAAAGGGGGCCGAGGGGGCGACGGGACAGCATGTGGTGTCCACCCGCAGCGGTGACCGGGGACAAACGTGGGAGCCCCTGGTGGACATTGAGCCCGCCGACGGCCCGGAGGCGTCGTGGGTCATGCCCTTCCTGACGCCCGGCGGCCGGGTGTACGCCTTCTACACCTACAACGCCGCGAACCTGCGGGAGGTGATCGCGGACAACGACTACGCGCGGCGCCGGGTGGACACGCTGGGCGAGTATGCCTTCAAGCACAGCGACGACGGCGGCCGGACCTGGTCCGCGGAGCGGCATTTTATCCCTGTCCGCGAGGCGGCCATTGACCGCGCGAATCCCTACCAGGGCCGGGTGCGGTTCTTCTGGGGCGTGGGCAAGCCGGGGCTTCACAACGGGGCCATGTACCTCGGGTTTGCCAAGGTGGGCCGTTTCGGCGAGGGGTTCATCGCCGAATCCGAGTCGTGGTTCCTGCGGAGCGCGGACCTCCTCACGGAGTCCGACCCGTCCCGAATCACCTGGGAGACCCTGCCCG
>JAKPUV010000115.1 GCA_029554925.1 Candidatus Hydrogenedentota bacterium
GACATGCAGGCCCTCGGCGCCGACTTCTTCGTCTGCGCCGGGCACAAGATGTACGGCCCCACCGGCGTCGGCGTGCTCTACGGCCGCGCCGAGGCCCTCGACCGCATGCCCCCCTGGCAGGGCGGCGGCGACATGATCCTCTCCGTCTCCTTCGAGAAGACGGTCTACGCGCGCATCCCCGGCAAGTTCGAGGCGGGCACCCCGCCCATCGCCGAGGTCATCGGCCTCGGCGCGGCGGTGGACTTCCTCACCGGCCTGGGCATGGAAAACGTCGCGGCCCACGAGGCCGCCCTCCTCGGCCGCGCCACCCGCGCCCTGCGCGATGTGCCGGGGATCCGGATCATCGGCAACGCCCGCGAGAAGGCCGGCGTCATCTCGTTCATCCTCGACTGCGCCCACCCCCACGACATCGGCCAGATCCTCGACGGCGAGGGCGTCGCCGTCCGCGCCGGGCACCACTGCGCCCAGCCCGTCATGCAGCGCTTCGGCGTCCCCGCCACGGCGCGCGCCTCCTTCGGCCTCTACAACACCCCGGAGGAGGTGGACCGCCTGGCCGCCGCCCTCCTCAAGGTGAGGGAGCTTTTCTGCTGATGAGCGACCCCCGCGCCATGTACGAGCAGGTCATCCTCGACCACAACAAGAACCCCCGCAACTTCGGGCCCCTGCCCGGCGCCGACACCGTCGTGGACGGCTACAACCCCCTCTGCGGCGACACCATCAAGCTCTACCTCAAGTTCGACGGCGACACCATCGCCGCCGCCAGCTTCGACGGCCAGGGCTGCGCCATCGCCAAGGCCTCCGCCTCCCTCATGACCACCGTCGTCAAGGGCAAGTCCCGCGCCGAGGCCGACGCCCTCTTCACCCTCTTCCACCACATGCTCAAGTCCGCCCCCGACACCCCCCTCGACGAGGCCGCCCTCGGCAAACTCCGCGTCTTCTCCGGCGTCCGCGAATACCCCGTCCGCGTAAAATGCGCCACCCTCGCCTGGCACACCCTCCACGCCGCCCTCGG
>JAKPUV010000143.1 GCA_029554925.1 Candidatus Hydrogenedentota bacterium
CCCGACGGCGGCCGCGGCATCCCGAGGTCGGTCTGGAGCGACAACGGGCACACCAGCACCTACGACCTGGGCGCCCGCATGTCGCTGCCCATGCTGGACGATGACTGGCGCGAGACCGACGGGTCTCGCGTCATGAACCCCTACACCGGCACCTGGTACACCCACTCCGAGTACTTCAGCGAGGTGCTGCTGGCCAATCCCGCCGCCCGGAACGACGGCCTCTACACGAAGAGCATGCTGATTGACACGGGGGCCAAGAACGCCTTCTACTGGAACGCCACGACGGGTCAGGAGCTGACCGGCGCGGCGGCGCTGGCCGCGGTGCCCGGCGCCAACGACGACTATATCCGTTTCAACCCGGCGACGAACGTGCTCCAGATCAACGGCCAGATCCGCATCAACGGCGATCTGACCTTCACGGGCAAAGGCAATGACACGACCATCAACTATTCCGGGCGCGGCGCCATTCTGACCTATGGCAACGTCACCATTGACACCAACCTCCTGACCTGCAACAACGGGAATCCCGCGGATACGGCCATGAGCTACCCGGTGCGCAACGTGCTGGGCATCATGGCTTCGCAGGACATGCTGGTGGGCAGCAAGGCCCAGCTGGACATCATGGGCGCCTTCTACGCCCAGGGCAAGATCCAGTCCATGAAGCAGACCAACGTGATTGGCACCTTCGTTTCCAACTACTTTGACATGGGCTCCCAGGTGCCGAACATCTACCAGGTGCCCGAACTGGCCCGCAATCTGCCCTACGGCATGATCGGCAACTACCCGATCATGGACCTTTCCCTGGTTTCCTGGCGCGAAGTTCCGCGGAATTGAGGGAATCCATGAATCTGGAGTTTCTGCGGAAGAACGGGTGGATGGTGGGTGCAGTTTTGGTGTGTCTTTGCGCGCTGGTGGCCGGGGTTGTGTCCCTCGTCACCGGAGGGGCGCGCAAGACGGAACCGGCCCGCCGGATTCGGGCCCCGCGTCCCGTGCCCACGGCCCAGCAGGAGCGGGCCCGGGAAATCCTCTACGCCGCCAAGGAGGCCTCCCCGGAGCCCACGGCGCGCGAGGTGCGCCAGGGCTACGTGGACAAGTACCGCAGGCAACTGGAGGAGACGCCGGACGCCCCGGAGACCCCCGTCACCCTGCTGGCCCTGGGCATGACCTACCAGCAGCTCCAGGACTTCGACAACGCCGCCTGGGCCTTTGACGAGATCATCCGGCGCTTCCCCGACTCCAACCAGTGCCTTCAGGCCTGGCTCGCCCTGGGTACCTGCTATGAGTTCACGGGCAACCAGGAGAAGATAATCAGCACCTATGTGGAGATGGCCAAGGCCTTTCCGCCCGACACGGACGCCCACAAGTTTGCCCAGAGCAAGCTGAAGTTGCTGGACATCCCCATGCCCGGCCCCGTGGCCGAGCCCGCCCCCGTGCCCGAGCCCGGTTTCGTCAGCGATGTGGAGTTCGAGAGCGCGTCCGCAGTGGCGGTGGAGCCTGCGCCCGCCCCAGAGGCGGCCCCCGCTGAGGAGACGCCTGCTGCGGACGAGGCGGCCGTTGCGGAGGAGGCCCCCGCCGAAGCCGTCCCCGTCCCCGCAGCGGAACCCGTCCCCGCAGAGGCCGAAGCCCCGGCGGAGGCCGCTCCCACGCCCGCGCAGTAGGGGGCGGCTCTTTTCAGAAACCCATGACAGGGGAGAGGTGTGTCCGCGGTGTTTTGGACGGAGTGGACGTAGTGGACGCTGTGGACGGAGCAGGGCGGCCCGGTCGGGACGCAGGCCGTGCTAAACTGTCCGTGCGCCGGGTTTTCCGGCGGGAGGTCACTGGCATGGGCGTCTCTGATGTGGACCGGGGCAGGCGGCGTTTCCTGGGGGCGCTGGGCGCGGGGGCCGCGGCGGCGGCCTGGCCGGGGCGGGCGCGGGCGTCGCGGCGGGACACGCGGCCCAATGTCCTCTTCATCGCGGTGGACGACCTGAACGACTGGGTGGGCTGCCTGGGCGGGCACCCGCAGGCGCTCACACCGAATTTGGACCGTCTGGCGGGGGAGGGGGTGCTCTTCGAAAACGCCCACTGCCAGGCCCCCATCTGCACGCCATCGCGCGCGTCCATCCTGTCGGGGATGCTTCCCTCCACCACGGGCCTCTACTTTCTGAGCCCGCAGTACCGCGAGGCGGAGACCCTGCGTGACACGGTGTCCCTCCAGCAGCATTTCATGGCCCACGGCTACCGGTCCCTGGGTGTCGGTAAGGTGTTTCACACCAACACGGACCCTGGTTCCTTCCACGAATACGGCGGCGCCCTGGGCGGCTTCGGCCCGCTGCCGGAAAAGAAGCTCAGCCTGCCCA
>JAKPUV010000186.1 GCA_029554925.1 Candidatus Hydrogenedentota bacterium
GCGTTCTTCAGGGAGAACCCGGGGACCGAGTGCTCTTCCCAGCCGTTCACCAGAACGAGACCGCCGCCGACCTCCTCCCCGATCCGGCGGACGAGGTCCATCGCCGGCATGGTTTCCGCGGCATAGGAAACCGGGGGGAAATCCGGTTGCGTCCCTTCCGGGAGCCCCTCGCGCAGGGTGTCCCGTGAAGGGGCGGCCTTCCCCGGGGCCGCGCAGCCCCCGAGCCCCCCGGCCGCGCAGAGAATCACGGTGGCCAGACAGGAAAGAAACGGATGGCGGGTGGTCTTCATCATGGAAGTCTCTATACCCCGGAAGGGCCCCGGTGTTCCCTCCGGTCCGGTCCGGCACGGAGGCGGGGGCCATTCTGACACCGCCCCGGTGTTGCCGTCAACCGTGCGGGGCCGTATAATGTCGGCATGGTTTGGCTCCTCTTCATGCTCTTGGCCCAGGCTTCCCAGACGGACGCCCTTTTCTCGGGGGCGGTGCCGCAGGATGTCCCGACCTTCCGCGTGAGCGAGAAGGGGGGGGCGTCCCTCTACGCCGGGCTGAAAGTGGACGGCGCGTGGGTGCGCGACTCCGGGGTGGACTTTGCTCCCACCCAGGAGGTTGAGGTGTTTCCCGACACCCCCTGGGCGCCTCAGGAGCCCTACCGCACCCTGGTCCGCCGGCTGGAAATTGCCTACGAGACGGGAGCCGTGCGCCGTGAGCGCCTGCGCACGTCTTGGGAGGGAATGGGCTACGTCTTCCGGGAGACTCCCGCCGGATGGCGGCCCATCCTCAAGGACGACGCGGACCACGCCGACCGCGCGCGCGCGCTGGTGGAGGCGGTCCGCAGACAGCCCGCCCCGGAGGAGGCCGCCCCCGCCGGGGAGGGTGTTTCCGTGACACCCGCGGAGAATCCGCCCGCCACCGGGGGGCGGGGCCGTCTCCTCGCGCTGGGCGCGCTCGTTCTCGGTGTCGGCGGGGCGCTGCTGTGGCTGGTGGTGAAGAAGCTCATCCTGGATGAAAGGCCTTGGACGCCGGTTCAGTGACCCGCTGAAACGGCACGACCCGCCCGTCGGGCGGACAGGAAGCATTCATGCTCTACACAACATTTGGACGGACCGGGGAGACTGTTTCGCGTCTGGGTTTCGGCGGGATGCGGTTTGAGAGCTCCACCGACCTTGACGCCATGGCGGAGGTGGTGGTCCACGCCCACGAGCGGGGTGTCACCTACTTCGACACGGCCCCCATCTACTGCGACGACAGGAGCGAGGAGATTTTCGGCCTCGCCCTGAAGGAGATGCGGAAAAGCGGAAAGCCCCACTACATCACCTCGAAGACCATGATGGCGAAGCCGGACGACGTGCGCGCCCAGTGCGAGCGCTCCCTGGAGCGCCTGGGTGTGGACGTCATTGACTTCTACCATGTCTGGTGCCTCGTGCAGCCGGAGGACCTGCCCACGCGCAAGGCCGAGGGGGTGCTGGACGCCTTCCGCAAGCTGAAGGAGGAGGGGCTCATCCGCCACATCAGTGTCTCGACGCACCTGGAGCACGACAAGGTGGCCGCCATGCTCGACCAGGGCGAGGGGCTCTTCGAGGGCATGCTCATCGGCCTGAACGCGTTGAACTACTTCCTGCGCTATCCCGGCGCCCGCGCCGCCCACGAGCGCGGCCTGGGCGTCGTCACCATGAACTCCCTCGGCGGCGGCATCCTCACCCAGCACGCCGACCGCTTCCCCGCCCTCAAACGGCCCGGCGACCCGTCCATGGTGGACGCCGCACTCCGGTTCAACCTCTCCCTGCCCGCCGTCACCGTGGCCCTGGTCGGCTTCCGCAACAAGCAGGACGTGGACGAGGCGGTGGACGCCGTGGGGCGGATGGCGCTTCTGTCCGAGGCCGAGGTCGAGGCGACGCAGCTCGCCCTGCGCGACGCCTACCGCGACTTCTGCACCCAGTGCGGCTACTGCGCCGACTGCCCGGCGGACGTGCCGGTGGTCCGCCTCATGGAGGCCTACAACCGCCGCCTGCTCGACGGGCCGCAGGCCGCCCTCGACCAGATGCGCTGGCATTGGTGG
>JAKPUV010000209.1 GCA_029554925.1 Candidatus Hydrogenedentota bacterium
GCAGCTCGACACGGTGACCAAGGACGTCCTGCACGAGACGGACAACGTGGAGCACAGCCTGCGCTCCACGATGAAGGAGCTGACCGAGGCCTTTGAAAGCCTGCGCCTCCTGATGGACCAGCTCAAGGCCGACCCGTCGCAACTGGTGCGCGGCAAGTCCGTGTTCCGGCAGGCCCCGAAATGAGAGCGCAACCGACAGGACAGGGAACCATGGCGGAGAGACACATGCTACGGAAAATGGCGGTCCTGCTGGCCGCGGCGGCCCTGGGGATCCTCCCGGCCGGGTGCCTCGGCCCCCGGACCCTTATGGAAACCCGCCAGTTCCCGCTGGCGCCGGCGCCGGGGGAGGCCCCCGCCCTGGCGGACTCCGGGAGCACCCTGGGCGTCCGCCCGCTCGCGGCGGCCCTGCCCTACGACCTCCGCATGGCCGTCCTGGCGGAGGACGGCGCGCTGGGCTACCTGCCCCACGACAAATGGGCGGAGCGGCCCGAGGCGGCCCTCACGCGCTCCCTCTCCGACATGCTGCGGGCCACCGCGCGCTACGCGGACGTCGGCGACGCCGCCGAGATGGTGCGCCCCTCCCTGATCCTCACGGGCGAGCTGCGCGCCCTGCGGCTGAACCGCGCCGTCTCCCCCGCCGTGGCCGAGATGGTTGTCCGGCTGGAACTTCGCGCCTCGCGCGAGCCGAAGGCGGTCTGGGCGGGCACCCTGGTGGAAACGGAGCCCCTCGACGAGGACAGCGGCGCGGGCTTTGCGCGCGCCGCCAACCGCGCCGCCGGCCGTCTGGTGACCCGGGCGGCCGCGGAAATGGCGAAGGCCACGCCGGACGCGCCCGCGCCCCCGGCGGAGTAGGGCCCTACCGGACGCGGCCAATCAGCCGCAGCAGGCCGTCGAGAATGGTGAGCGGATGCGGCGGACACCCGGGCACCCAAAGGTCCACCGGCAGCAGTGCGCCGACGCCCCCCGCCGCCACCTCGTCGTGCCCGGCATACACCCCGCCCGACACCGCGCAGGCCCCCACGGCAATGACCACCCTGGGGTCGGGCACCGCCTCATAGGTCTTCAGCAGCGCCCCTTCCATGTTACGGGAGACCGGTCCCGTGACCAGGATGCCGTCGGCGTGCCGGGGCGACGCGACGAACTGGATGCCGAAGCGGCCCAGGTCGAACACCAGCGTGCCCAGCACGTTCGTGTCCGCCTCGCAGGCGTTGCAGCCCCCGGCGCTCACCTGCCGCAGGCGGAACGACCGTCCGAACAGCCGTCGAAGCTCCTCACCGCGCCTTCCGGCGTCCTGCCGCCAGTCCGTCCCGGCGACCGTCAGTCCTTCCCGCCCGTGGGACGCCAGACGGTGTTCCCGTGTGAAGGCCAGCGCCTGTGGCGGGCAGGCCGCGGCGCACTCCCCGCAGAAGAGGCACCGCCCCAAATCCAGCACGGCCTTCCCGGAGGCGGTGGAAACCGCGCCGGTCGGGCAGACATCGGCGCACGCGCCGCAGCCGGCCGCGCACTTTGCGGGGTCGAGGACGGGCAGCCCCCGGTACCGCTCCGGGAGCTCCGGCACCGTCTCGGGGTAATTTCCCGTCCGGTACCCCTGCTTGAGTCTGGCCCTCAGTGGTCCGATCATCGCTCCGAAGCCTCCATCACAGGTCCACCCCGCAGTAGGAGAGGTTGAAACTCTTGTTGCACAGGGGGAAATCGGAAATCTGCTGCCCGCGCATCGCCATCGCCAGCCCGGCCCAGTTGTGGAACGATGGGTCCACCACCTTGTATGCGGCGAACCGTCCCGCGCCGTCCGTGATCATGGTGTGGCAGATTTCGCCGCGCCACCCCTCCACCACGGAGACGGTGAGGGAGTCGGCCGCCAGGGGGGCCGGGGCCGCCGCGCGGACGGGGCCCTCCGAGAGGCTTTCCAGCCGCTCGCGGACGAAGGCCGCGGAATGGACCATCTCGCGCCACCGGACTTGGGCCCGCGCGAAGACGTCCCCGCTCGCCCAGGTGGCCGTGGGGATGCTGGTGAACTGGTAGATGCCGGAGGGGTACTCGAACCGCGCGTCGCGCCGGATCCCGCAGGCGCGCGCGGGAACGCCGACCAAGCCCAGGGCCGCGCACAGGTCGGGGGTGATCCGGCCAGTGTCCTCGAAGCGGGCCATCACCGACGGGGTGTTCCAGAGCAGGTCCACCGCGCCCCGCGTGTCGCGGAAAACCGCGTCAAGGCGTTTCAGAATCTCCCCGCAGAGCTCCGGTGTGAGGTCAAAGGCGACCCCGCCCGGCCGCACCCAGCCGCGCCCGAACCGGCTGCCGCAGGCGAGGCCGGTCATGTTCAGGTACTCGCCCCGCAGCCGCCCGCAGAAGGAGGCCGTGGGCAGGAATCCGACATCCCCCGACAGCGCGCCCAGGTCACCCGTGTGGTTTGCCAGGCGCTCCAGCTCCAGGGCGATTCCCCGGATCTCCAGCGCGCGGAACGGGGCGGCCGTTCCCGTGAGCGCCTCGACGCCCTGGCAATAGGCCAACGCGTGGCCTATCGTGGTGTCCCCGGCCAGCGTCTCCATGTGGTGGATGGCGCGTTTGCCGGGGCCGCCGGCCAGGGCGTTCTCCACCCCCCGGTGCTGGTATCCCAGAGAAATCTCCAAGTGCATCACGTTTTCGCCGTGGCACTGAAACCGGAAATGCCCCGGCTCAATGATGCCCGCATGCACCGGCCCCACGGCAACCTCGTGGACCTCGTCGCCCTCCACGCGGTAGAAGTCCGTCACGCCGATGGCCGGCGACGCGTCCCCGCCGCGGCCCCAGGCATCGTGCTCCGGGCGGCGGGAACGGTGGAAGCGGAGCGGCTTGAGCCACGGATGGCCCCCGGGGCGGAGGCCCCACTGCTCCGCGATTTCGCGCTCAAACCAGTGCGCCTGCGCGCATTCCGGCGTCAGGG
>JAKPUV010000226.1 GCA_029554925.1 Candidatus Hydrogenedentota bacterium
CTGAAAGCAAACCGCCGGACGGAAAGATCCGCGCGAAAAGTTGCGCGGGACTGGGGTGTCCTATATACTTCGCGCCGCGTATCTTTCGCGGCGCGAACTTTTTGGAGGCCTGGACGGATGAACAGCAAGGAGCGGATGGAGGCCGCGCGGGCGGTGTACGCTGCGGAGCGGATGCTTCACCGCCACTGCGTGGCGCGGTTCACGTCGGAGTCGCCGGGGGCGAAACGCTCGCCGGCGCTGACCTTTCCGCAGGTGAACATGATCATGACGATCCGCGCGCAGGGCGGCATGACGGTGAAGCGGCTGGCGGAGGAGCTGCGCGTGAAGGCGCCGGCCGTGTCCGCCATGGTGGACCGGCTGGCGGAGATGGGGGTGCTGACCCGCACGGCCAACCCGGCGGACCGCCGGGAGGTGATCATCCGGGTGTCGGACCGGCACGAGGCGTGGGTGGCCGAGTTGGAGCGGCGCAAGCTCCAGACCTTTGCGGAGCTGGTCGACCGGGTGGGCGATGAGTGCGCCCGGGCCTGGGCGGAGGTGGCCCTGCGCATCCAGGAGGCGCTGCGGGAGGAGGGCGCGGGGGCGGAGAAACGGCGGACAACCGGGACGCGCGGCGCGCGTCCGGCGAAAGGCGGCACCGTATGAAACGCGCGGCTGGATTCCTGGCCCTTTGGATGCTTCTCGCGGGCGCGGCCCCGCTCTTCGCCCAGGGCCCCCCGGGCGGAAAGAAGATGCCGCCGCAGGTGACCCTCGCCCCGGCGGTGGTGAAGACCGTTCCGGTGTCCTTCGAGTATGTGGGGCTTACGGAGGCGTCGAAAACCGTCGAGGTCCGCGCGCGGATCCAGGGCTTTCTGGAAACCCGCGAGTTCCAGGACGGCGCCTATCTCAAGGAGGGGACGCGCCTGTTCACCATAGACCCGCGCCCCTTCGAGGCGGACCGCGACGTGGCGGCGGCGCAGGTGGCCCAGGCCGCGGCGCGGCTGCGGCTGGCGGAGCAGGAGCTGGCGCGGCTGAAGGCGGTGCGGACGCCGGGCGCGGTCGCCGCGGCCGACGTGGACCAGCGCGAGGCGGAGGCGGCGGGGGCGGCGGCGTCGCTGCGGCTGGCGGAGGCCCAGCTGAAGAAGGCGGAGCTGAACCTGGACTACACGAGGGTCTCCGCGCCCCTGACCGGCTTCATCGGCAAGGCGCAGAAGGAGGCCGGAAGCTATGTGGACAGCGCGCAGAACAGCCTGCTGGCCGTCATGCACCAGGTGGACCCGCTCTACGTGACCTTCAAGGTCAGCGAGGCGGACTTCCTCGCGTGGCGTCGCGGCGAG
>JAKPUV010000287.1 GCA_029554925.1 Candidatus Hydrogenedentota bacterium
CTCCGCATCCCGACCGCGGGCACCACGGGCCACATGGCCTTCCTGATGGACGGCGACGAGCTGTTCCGCGTGACCGAGGCCGACGCGGCGCAGTACGCGGAATGGACCCGGGTCGAGCTGGACGTCAGTGCCTACGCCACCGGAGGGGTGCGCGAGCTGGTTTTCGAGAGCGCCGTGGACGCCCCCCAGACCGACGTGCTGAACTTCTTCGTGGACAAGGTCTGCATCGAGACCGGCGGCACGGCTGTCACGGTGCCCGATGTGGTGGGGCAGGCGCAGGCCGACGCGGAGGCCGCCGTCACCGGCGCCGGACTCTCCCTCGGCAGCATCACCGAGGCGTACAGCGAGACGGTCCCCGCGGGGCAGGTCATGAGCCAGAACCCGGAGGCGGGCGCCTCTGTGGCCGCCGGCACCGCCGTGGACCTCGAAGTCTCCAAGGGGCCCGTGCCCACCGGGGACAACGAGGTGCCGAATGTCGTGGGCATGACCCAGGCGGAGGCCGAAGCCGCCCTCACCGGCGCGGGACTCACGGTGGGCACCGTGACCGAGGTGAACAGCGGCACGGTTCCCGCGGGGCAGGTGATCAGCCAGAATCCCGCCGCCGGCCTCATGGTCGCCGACGGCACGCCCGTGAACCTCGTGGTGTCCAAGGGCGGAACCACGGTGACGGTGCCCAACGTGGTGGGCCGCTCGCAGGCCAACGCCCAGGCCGCCCTCACCGGCGCGGGTCTCACCCTGGGGACGGTGACGCAGCAGTGCAGCAACACCGTCGCGGCGGGCAACGTCCTCTCCCAGAATCCGGGCGGCGGCACCCAGGCCGCCGCGGGCTCCGCAGTCGCCCTCGTGGTCTCCACCGGGCCCTGCAACAACACCGTGGCAGTGCCCGGCGTGGTCGGCCAGACACAGGCCGACGCCGAGGCCGCCCTCACCGGCGCCGGACTCACCGTGGGCGATGTGACGGAGGTCTACAGCGACACGGTCCCGGCGGGCACCGTGGTCAGCCAGAATCCCCCCGCGGGGGCGCAGGCCGTGCCCGGCGCGGAGGTCAGTCTTACGGTGTCCAAGGGGGTGGACCCCGCCGCCGGGGACGCGGCGCGCGCCGCCCTCCGCGACGCCTTCAACCAGGCGGACACCGACGGCAGCGGCGGCCTCACCTTCGACGAGGCGCAGGCGGCGGCGCCGGGCCTCACGCAGGCGGTGTTCAACTTCCTCGACGCCAACGGCGACGGGGTGCTTGACACGACAGAACTCGGCATCGCGGACGACGGCGGGTGCGGGTGCGACTGCGCCAAGTCGAACCTGACGGTGGACGGCCTGAAGAAGCGTCTGGGCGACCTCTTCCTGGGCGGGCTGGCGCTGGCGCTGCTCGCCGCGGTGGGCCGCCGTCCGGGCGTCTGATCCCCCCGCACATGCGACCGCCCGCCGGAGCGCAGGCTCCGGCGGGCGGTTTCTTTTCTAGAGCAACTTTGGGTTGAGACAAGGTATCTTCAAGAGGATGTGAAGCCCGTGCCACCTCACTATCCGTCCCCGGCATCTTCCTTCTGATCCGGCATTTCAACCTTGAGACGCTCCAAAAGGGGTCTCGTCCTACTTTTTCAGACTTACCCTGGCGAGATAGATGCTGGTCTTGTCCTCGTGGCTGGAGTAGTAACTCACCCAGAGCAGGCCGTCCTTCCAGACGAGACCCGGGTAGCTGGTGTCGCCGCCGGAGGGCAGCGCCAGGATTTCCTCAAAGGCGCCGGTGGCGGGGTCGAGGGCGCAGAGCGCGGTGCGCGCGGCGGGCTCATACAGGCGCACCGCGGCGACAAACCCGATGCCGGGCACCTCAATGAAGTGCGGGCCGCCGATGCGCTGTCCGAGGTCTTTCCAGGCCCATTCCTTGTAGGGCGGTCGCGCCGTGCCCACCAGCCCGTTGCCGCCCGCGTCGCGGCGCAGGAGACACACCGCGGTGTCGTCCGCCAGAAACTGGATGGACGACTCGTTGGCCTCGCCGTCCGTCACCAGTTCGGGGACCAGGGTCTCAAAGGTGACGCCGTCGGCGCTCTTGTAGAGCCGCGTGCCGCGCGTGTCCTTGGTGGTGCGGTAGCCGACGCCGTAGGCCGTGCCCTTGTGCCAGGTGACGCGCCAGAGCCAGTAGTCCGGATCGCCGATCTCCACGCCGGGGGTCCACTCGCGGCCGTCTTTGGAGAAGTAGGCCATG
>JAKPUV010000288.1 GCA_029554925.1 Candidatus Hydrogenedentota bacterium
CAAGCCCGTCGGCTATGTGTCCGGCCAGCCGGAGAAGGGCTACCGTCCGGCGGTGGAGCTGGTCACGCCGGAGAACCGCTTCTCCGGCGACGCCGCGCCCCTGCGCTTTGAATGGGCGCACCTGAAGGGGCTGGCCCCCGCCGGCCGGCTGGACATTGACTCCCACGGCCTGCTGGTGTTCACGCAGGACGGCCGGGTCGCGCGGCGGCTGGTCGGCGGCACGGGGGAGGTGGACAAGGAGTATCTGGTGCGCGTGGAGGGCGAGATCACGGAGGCGAAACTGGGCCTCCTGCGGTTCGGACTGGAACTCGACGGACGGCAACTGCGCCCGGCGGAAGTGGAACTGCAACACCCCGGCCTGCTCCATTTCGTCCTGCGCGAGGGGCGCAAGCGCCAGATCCGGCGGATGTGCGCGGCCGTCGGGCTGACGGTGACCGGCCTCAAGCGGGTGCGCATCGGCGGGGTGCGCCTGGGAAACCTTCCCGAGGGGCAGTGGCGGTACCTTTCCCCGGGCGAACATTTCTAGTCATTCCGCCCATGTTCGCGGTATGCGCGTTATTACGGGATTTCCACTTTCCGCTTGCAAAACGCCCCGACTTGTGCTAGCGTGAAAGCATAAGGACGCGCCGGTCGCAAAGGCACGGACGATGGGAGTCCGCGCCGCCGGCGGGCAGATGATCACATCATTCTTGGAGGACATGCGCATGGGTACTCATTCACGAAAACGCGGTTTCACCCTGATCGAGCTGCTGGTGGTGATCGCCATCATCGGCATTCTGGCGGCCATCCTGCTGCCCGCGCTGGCCCGCGCCCGCGAGGCCGCGCGGCGTTCGAGCTGCCAGAACAACCTGAAGCAGTTCGGCCTGGTGCTGAAGATGTACGCGAACGAGTCCAAGGGCGCGTTTCCGCCGGTGCAGCACCAGACCTACTGCGACGGGGCCGGCACCTGCATGGGGCTGCTGATGACGCCGTTGTGCTCGGCGCTGTATCCGGAGTACATGACG
>JAKPUV010000295.1 GCA_029554925.1 Candidatus Hydrogenedentota bacterium
CACGCGGGCCTGGAGGTTCTGCCGCGCCATCGGGGCCACGCGGTCTTCCCCCCCGGCCATTTCGGCGGCCTTGCGCAGGGCGAGCTCGGCCTCGGAATGGATGCTGACCACCTTGAAGGGCACGCCGAGCTCCTCGGCGAGCGAGCGGGCCGCGTCCAGCGTGGCGCCGCTGCTGAGGTCCTTGTTGGGCAGGTAGACTGTGGAGACCCGCTCGGCGAAGCGCGCGGCCTCGGCGCCGCCCTTGAGGAGCTTGGCGGCGCGCACGGCCATCAGCAGGCACAGGGCGCTGTCCCGCCCGCCGGACAGGGCGACGAGGAAGCGCTCGAAGGCGCCGACCTTCTCAAAGTAGTCGCGCAGCCCCAGCGAGAGCGCGTCGAAAAGCTCGTCGAGGGCCGCCTCGCGGCCCGGCGCCCGGCCTTCAGGCAGGACGGGGAAGTAGAATCCGCGCGGAAGCTGGGCGGCGAACTCGTCCAAGGACGCCGGGGTGTGCGCCGCGTCCGTGCAGTCCACGAGATGGCCGTTCCCGCTGGTCAGGCCCTTCACGGCGTCCTGCCGCCAGGTGGTGTTTTCAGCGCGGGCGCGCACGATGTCGTCCAGGTCCACGACGCCGGTCGCCAGGGTGTGGTAGTCCGGCGAGAGGACGGGGCCCTCGCAGACGACGCCCTCGGGCGTGGCGACCACCCCGCCGCCGTCAAAGACCAAACGGCTGGAGTCGCAGCCGAGCAGGTTGGCGTAGGCGTAGACCACCTTCAGCGTGTCCGCCGCGCCGAGCACGAGACGCCTGCGGACCTCGTTCTTCAGCGGGGTGAAGGGCGAGGCGCTGGGATTGCAGATGATCTCGGCGCCGAGGCGGGCGCGCTCGCGGCCGGGGGAGTCGGCGCTCCAGAGGTCCTCGCAGATTTCCGCGGAGACCCTCCCGAAGGGCATGCGGAACACGAGGTCCCCGGCGGGCACGCCGTTCACCTCGGTCACTCCGCCCGGCCAGGCGGTCCAGTTGCGGCCCTCGTAGAAGATGCTGTACGTGGGCAGGTACTTCTTGAGGACCAGACCCCGGATGCGGCGGTCGCTCACCAGGGCGGCGGCGTTGAAATTCATCGCGCCGACGCGGACGGGCAGTCCGAAGAACACGCTGATGTCCGAGCACTCCTCGGCGAGTTCGGCGAGGGAGGCCCAACTGCACCGGGCCACATCGGGCCAGTAGACCCGGTCCTCCAGGCTGTAGCCGGACAGGCACAGCTCGGGCAGCACCAGCAGGTGCGTGCGCCGGGCCTTTGCCTCCCGGATGATCCGCCGGATGCGCTCCGCGTTTCCCGCGAAATCGCCCACCTTGACGGATGCGGAGGCGACGCCGATCTTGACCAGTCTCATGTTGCTCGTGCTCCCGTGCGCGCTCCGGCGGCCCGGTCAGGCCAGCTCCGGATGCGTCATCATGTGCTCCTTGAGGGCGCCCAGCCGCTCGGAAAGCAGCACGCGGTAGATTTCAGGGTTGCGCAGGCGCTTGTGCTCGTCGGGGAGGGCGGCCATTTCGGTCTGGGCGCGGTCGCGCGCGCCCTTGTACCCCTCCGGCGGCGCGGTGCGGCGGCCGGACTCGAACACTGTGCGGAGAAGCGGCTCGCTGCGGGCGACCCCCTCGATGGAGGCCGGCAGGTGCGGGTTCTTCTGCCTGCGGCCGCAAAGGGTCCCCGCACCGGGGAGGGGCTCATCCTCGAGCGCGAGCACGTCGCCCAGGGGACGCCCGTCCGCGTCCAGACAGCGCACGATCTGCTTGCGGCCGGGATCCGTCGCCTTGTCCGCGTTGGAGGTCAGTTTCATGCGCGGCTGCCACGCGCCGTTGTCGTTCATGATCGCCGTCAACTTGTAGACCCCGCCGAGGGCAGGGCAGTCGAACGCGGTGATCAGGTGGGTGCCTACGCCCCACGCGTTGATCTTGGCGCCCTGCCGCTTCAGGTCGGCGATGAGGTCCTCGTCAAGGTCGTTGGAGGCGACAATCAGCGGGTTGTCCAGGCCCGCCTCCGCCATCATGCGGTGGGCCGTCTTGCTGAGCTTGGCGAGGTCGCCCGAATCCAGACGGATGGCGGGCCGGGCGTTCACGCCCTGCTCGCGTAGTTCCCTGAATACCCGGATGGCGTTGGGGATGCCGCTTCCCACCGGGTCGTAGGTGTCCACCAGGAGGATGCAGCGGTAGGGATACTGCCGGGCGAAGGCGCGGAAGGCCTCCAGCTCCGAGGGGAAGCTCATGACCCAGCTGTGCGCGTGCGTGCCCGCCACGGGCACGCCGTACACCTTGCCCGCGAGGACGTTGGACGTGGAGGAGCAGCCTCCGATGCACGCGGCGCGCGCGCCCAGCACCCCGCCGTCGGGGCCGTGGGCGCGGCGCAGGCCGAACTCCATGACGGGCTCGCCCTCCGCCGCCTGGCACACCCGCGCCGCCTTGGTGGCGATGAGGGTGGAGTAGTTCATGAAGTTGAGGAGCGCCGTCTCCAGCAGCTGGGCCTCCAGGATGTTCCCCTCGACCTGTACGATGGGCTCGAACGGAAAGGCCAGGGTGCCCTCGGGCATGGCGCGCACCGTGCACTGCGGGGTGAACCCGCCGAGATAGCCGAGGAAATCCTCGCCGAACACGCCCAAAGACCGCAGGTAGGCGATGTCCGAGTCCGTGAAGCGCAGGTTCTCCAGGAAGTCGAGGAAAACGCCGAGGCCGGCGGTCACCGCAAACCCCGTGTGGGGGGGGAGGGCGCGGAAGAAATAGTCGAAACTCACGCGCTGGCCCGTGCGCCCCTCGCGCCATTGGCCCGCCATCATGGTGAGCTGGTAGAAATCCGTGAGAAGGGCGGAGCCCTCGCGCCGGAACCATCCCGAGGAGGGGTCGTTCATAGCAGGTCTTCCGTGGACGGCAGGGAAACCCCCGCCGCCTCAAGTTCCGCGAAGACCGCGTCGGCGCGGTTTGGGTCCACTGCCCGGACCGCGTCCCGCAGCACGGCCGCGGAAAATCCGAGGCGCGCGGCGTCGAGGGCCGTCGCGCGCACGCAGTAGTCAAGCGCCAGACCCGCCACATAGACGCGGGTCACGCCGCGCCTGCGCAGTTCGTCGGCCAGGCGGGTGCCCTCGAAGGCGCTGTACGCCTCCACGCCCGGATCATCGCCCTTTTCGATGAAAACGGCGTCCAGCGGCACGCGCAGGTCGCCGTGAAACTCGGCCCCCGGCGTGTCCTGCACGCAGTGGATGGGCCAGCT
>JAKPUV010000299.1 GCA_029554925.1 Candidatus Hydrogenedentota bacterium
GGCCGCCGCGGAGGACGAGCGGGTCTGCGCCATCACGGCGGCCATGCCCACGGGCACGGGGCTGGGCGCGTTTTCGGAGCGGTTTCCGGACCGCTTCTTCGACGTGGGCATCTGCGAGCAGCATGCCGTGACCCTGGCCGCCGGCCTGGCGGCGGGCGGCCTGAGGCCCGTGTGCGCCCTCTACTCCACCTTCCTCCAGCGCGGCTACGACCAGGTCATCCATGATGTCTGCATCCAAAACCTCCCCGTGGTTTTCGCCATAGACCGCGCGGGATTGGTCGGCGAGGACAGCCCCACCCAGAACGGCACCTTTGACCTCTCGTTCCTGCGCGCGGTGCCGGGGCTGGCGCTGTGCGCCCCCCGCGATGATGTGGACACGACCCTGCTGCTCCGGCACCTGCTGCGAAGCGACGGGCCGGGGGCGGTGCGCTATGCCCGCTGCGCCGCGCCGACCATCGGGGTGCCGGAGGGCCGCGACGTGACCCGCGCGGAATGGCTGCGCCGGGGCACGGACCTGGTGCTGCTCACCGTGGGGCCGTGCGCGGCGGCGGCTTTGGAGGCCGCGGCGCTGCTGAAAACGGACGGCGTCAGCGCGGGCGTGGTGGACGCGCGGTGGGTCAAGCCGCTGGACGCCGCGCTGCTGGATGAAATCCGGGGCCTTCCGGTCCTCACGGTGGAGGAGAACACCCTCAACGGCGGCTTCGGCGCGGCGGTGCTGGAGCATTACGAGCGGGCGGGTCTGCTCGGCGGGCTGCGCCTCCGCCGCCACGGTGTGCCCGACGTCTTCTCCGAGCAGGGCACCCGGGCGGAGCAGCTCGAGACGCACGACCTCCACGCGGCCGGGCTGCGCCGCGCGGCGCTGGATTTTCTCGCGTCCCTGGACGCATCCGGCACGGTCTGACACTTTTTCACGGGTTGCGTGGTCTCCTTTCCATGATGCACCGTGAAAACCTTCCCCCGGCACACGGCTCTTGCGGCCGGCGCGGCGGCGCCCTGCTTGGCCTGATAGCCCTCGTGTCGGCGGTTCCCCTGGTCTGGTCGCTACCCTGGCTTGTCGGGGCGGGACGCGAGTCCATCCGTCCCCTGTCCCCCGGCGATGCCGCCCCGCGTGCCGGTGCGGCGGTTCTCCGCGCCCCGGGAAACCCGGAGGATGCGCGGGTGGTGGAGGCCTGGGCCGGGGGGGGGCTCCCCAACTGGAAGACGCAGGGAAAAGTGAGCGCCCCGCGGGTCTGCCTCGCAAAGCTCCAGGCGGGCCGGGACATTGAGGAGGTGAACCGGTACCTGCTGGCGGCGAAGCCGTGGGCCACCAGCGGGTCCACCTGGTCGGGACACCGCGGCGACTACGACTTCACGGAGACCACGCTCACCACCATCCTGTACCTCTTTGGAGACGACCCCGCAATCCTTTGGCCCGAGACGGTGGAGCATCTGCTGACGACGCTGCTGGTGGAGGAGGGCGGAACGCCCCGGATCGCCGTGCCCCGCAGCTTGGGCCTGATCGTGGACACGGAAAACCACCACCTCATGACCGAGGGGTGCCGCTACCTGAAGAACCAGTGGCTCTTCCGCAGGGGCGGTCCGGGCAGGGAGGGGAACCCCGCCTACGACAACCGTGCGAACGGCCTGGAGGCGTGGATGTGCGCCCACCTGCGGGAGACCGCGGAGCAGGGGGTCTACGAGTTCAACTCGATGCCCTACCTCGGCTACACCGTGCAGGCACTGCTCAATCTGGAGGCGTTTCCGGAGTCGGAGGAGCTGCGCGGGCTGGCCCGGCACATTCTGGACACCATGAACTGGCAGTACGCCCTCGGCAGCCACGGGTTCCGGCGCTGCGCGCCCTTCCGCAGGCGGTTTGAGAAGGCGCAGACCGACAAACTGAGCGACGACCCGCACACCCAGGTGATGTATTCCTGGTGCGCCCCCGAATCGGGCGGGGAGCTCCGCGGGCGTTCGGGCAGGCCCCATCAGGAACTGATCGCGGCGTGCATGCCGTACCGGGTGCCTGCGACGGTGAAGGCCTGGACACTGGAAAAGCCCCGGGAGTATTTCGTCCGCATGGGCCGGGGCCCCAAGGCCTGCCCCGAAATCTACAGCGGGGCCCCGGATTTCCTGCTCAGCGCGGGCGGCGCGTTCCGCGGCCTGCGCGCGATGATCGTGCCGCGCCCCATCACGCTGCTGCTGCCCGACGGGGAAACGCAAATCAGCCGGTGTTTTCACATTCCCGGACATGGCCGCTGGTGGTGGTGGAACAGCACGGGGGTCCACCGGCGCTTCGCGGTGGGGCGGTCCCCGGTCCGGATTCCGGAGCAATATTCCCCCGCGGCCGGGGACGGCGGCTGGACCGTGTTCACCCCCGCCGATGCGCCGGGGCTTGCCGTGGCGGTGTTTTCGGCGGAGGAGCTGGGGATCATCGCGCTCTTCCCGGACGGATGGGAGAGCGCGGAGGGCCTGCTTGCGCGGATCCGCGCCGCCAACCCCGATCCGGCGGCACTGCGTGAAAAATTCTTCTGGCCAGAAGGGGGCTCCGTCGAATATGATGTAAAGGCCCCCCGGAACCGGTGGGTCATCCGGCGGGTGGACGGCACGGACACAGACCGCGACTTTGGCGGCTGGCCCATGTGGGACGGCGACATCCCCACGGAGGTCTTCTAGCCGGCGCGCGGCCGCCGAGGGTTTCATCATGGACACGTCATTTGACGGCCGGGGTCTCCGGAGTTACATTGCGCCCGGAGCGCCGGCGACGCGCACCCCCTGCGACGGGTCGGAATCCCCCCTGCGGATCGAGTTCGGGTTCACCCCCCGATGGTACCGGGACCGGCTGGGGGTGGACTTCTCCGAACGCTGGCACACGGACCCCCTCCACCGGGCGGCCACCGTGGAGAAGATGCGTGTCCTGCTCCGGAAGACCTTCCCGGGCGTGCCGATTGGCGGCGATTTCAACCGGCTGCCGCCGGGCAACCTGGACGGTGCCCATGGGGCGCTGCTGGTCGCCCGCATGTTTGGCATCGGCGCGGTGTATTTCCCCGACAACTGGCCGGCCGCGGAACACAACCACCTCTCCGAGGCGGAGATCGCCGCCCTCTCCCCGGTGGTGCCCGAGAACAACCCGTTCTTCCAGACCGTGCTCGGCCAGATGGAGACCATCGCCCGCGAGTTTGGGCAGATCGGAGGCTATCTCAACTGGCAGGGGGCGCTGAACAACGCGGAGCGCATCCGCGGGCCGGAACTGTTCATGGATTTCATGATGAACCCCGGCCTGGCGCGGCGCCTGCTCGACGTGGTGACGGAGACCATGATCGCCGGCATGAGGGCCGTTTACGCCCGCCAGGCCGCCTCCGGTGTCACGGTGCGCCACGCCACGGTGAGCAACTGCCTCGTGAACATGGTTTCCCCCGACATCTACCGCGAGTTCTTGCTCCCGTGCGACCAGCGGATCGCGGAAGCCTTTGACCTGTTTGGGGTGCACAACTGCGCCTGGTGCGTGGACCCGTACATCGCCGACTATGCGCGCCTGCATCCGCTGGACTACGTCGACATGGGGCTGGACTCGGACCTCAAGCGGGCCAGATGCTTCTGCCCCGGGGCCAGGCGCGCCCTCATGTACACCCCCATGGACCTCGCCAACAAGCCGCTGCCGGAGATCGAGGCGGACCTGCGGCGCATCCACCGGGAGCTGGGCCCCTGCGACGTGGTGATGGCGGACATCGAGACGGACACGCCGGACGAACGCGTGGCCGCCGTGGCGCGGCTGGCCGCGGAGATCGCCGAAGGCGGGTGATGACGCCCGTCAGGGTTTGGGGCGGCCGATCTTGAGCAGCGCGGCGCCGTGGCGGGGGATGTCCCGGCGGTATCCGTCCTCGAACACGCCCAGGTCGGCCTTCCGCCAGAGGTCCCGCACGGGCTGCGCCCCCTCCAGCCCCAGGTCTTCCCATTTCACGGTGACGGGGCCGGTTTTGCGGTCCAGGTTGAACAGGCCCACCGCCAGGGTACCGTCTGTCAGCGGCCGGGTCCAGACCTCCATGCGCCCCTCGCGGGCGACGCGCCGCCCCTGCTGTCCGAGGGGGTCCTGATTGACGTCCAGCACCTCGTCGTTCCCCAGCAGGTTCAGCGTGAAGGCGTCCAGCCGCGACAGGTCGCAGCTCAGGAACAGGGGCGACGCGACGAGCGACCACAGGGTCATCTGGGTGATCTGCTCGTTGGGTGTGAGCCGCGTGGGGCGGGGCTGCGACAGCATGCCCAGCCATCCCGCCTGGATCATGTCGGGGTCGTTCCAGCCGTTGGGTCCGGCGAAGGGCTCCAGCCCGTCCTGGCCGAAGCCGATGGCGGCCATGGCTCCCCAGACGTCGCCGCCGTCGTCCGTGGTGCGCCAGAGGTTGCCCCCGGCGGCGCGTCCCCAGGTCCACACGTCCGCCCGGCCGTACTGGCAGATGCTGAACACGATGTCCCTGCCCGTGGCGTCGAGGGCGTCGCGCATCAGCCGGAAGGGGCGCATCCACGCATCGCGGTCGTCGCCCCCTGCGAAGCGGCCATAGGAGCACCAGTCGTACTTGAGGAAGTCCACGGTCCAGGCGCCGTAGGCGGCGGCGTCCGCCGCCTCGTGCTTGTAGCTGCCCGCGTA
>JAKPUV010000308.1 GCA_029554925.1 Candidatus Hydrogenedentota bacterium
TCGGCCCACGCGGGCACCGCGAGCCTGGACCTGGTCCTCCAGCTCGCCGAGGCGGGCAAAGGCGCCGACCTCGACGGCCGCCGCGCCGAGTTCATCTCCCTCGTCCAAACCACCGCCGCGCTCATGGGACCCAGACCGGCCCTGTGACCCGCGAATAGGGATCAACGGAGGAAACCGCTCCGGCCCGCAGGAGGACGGCATCCTGCGGGCCGTTTCCTTTCGCCGACCCGAAATGGCAGAATAGGGGAATCACTGGGTGAAGTACGTTCCCGTTCACCGAGCCCGTTCCGGGAAGGGGCGGCGGTGAGGTGGCACGGGCTTCCAGCCCGTGGTTCCCGGGGTGCAACCATGACCCCGAACCACGGGCTGGAAGCCCGTGCCACCTCAACAGCCGCGGATACGCCGCCTTGGGCGTCTCGGTTTGCAGCGGGAAGAACGGCCTCATCCACAATGGACAAGGAGACACACTCATGGCGGTGACGGATCTTTCCTCGGGTTCCTGGACGCTGGAGGGCTGGCGGCCCAACGCCTGGCGGCCCGCGAAGTTGGGCGAGGCGGGTTTCGGCATCGCCGCGGACATCGCGCCGGTCCCCATGCGGGTGCCGGGCTCGGTGCAGCAGGCCCTGCTGGACGCGGGCATCCTCCCCGACTGGCGCATCGGCCTGAACTCGCGCCTCTGCGAGTGGGTGGAGCACCGCCACTGGGTGCTGGAAACGATGCTGCCGCCGGTGGCCGCTGGGCTCGACGCCGTGCTGGAGGCCGACTGCCTCGACTATTCCGGCTGGATTCTCGTGGACGGGAAGGAGGCCGCGCGCTTCGAGGGGGCGCTGGTCCCGCACCGCTTCGACCTGGGCGCGGCGCTGGCGGACGGCGCGCCGCACCGGCTGTCCATCGTTTTCGAGGAGCCGCCGCGCGAGCAGGGGCAGTTCGGGTACACCTCGCAGTCGCGCTGCTTCAAGCCGCGCTTCACCTACAGCTGGGACTGGTGCCCGCGCCTGGTGCCCGTGGGCGTGGGCGGCCCCCCGCGCCTGCTCACGGGAGGCTCGGCGCG
>JAKPUV010000335.1 GCA_029554925.1 Candidatus Hydrogenedentota bacterium
CTCCAGGGCGAAGGCCGCGCGCGCGTCCACCCCCAGTGTATCCAGCGCGGCCAGATAAAGTTCCGGCGACGGCTTCACCCGCGCCACCTCGTCGCCGCAGACCAGCGCGTCGAACTGCGGCAGCAGCCCCAGCCGCTCCAGATGCCCGGCCACCCAGGACCGCTCCGAACTCGACGCCACCCCCAGCCGGAGCCCCATCCGCCGCGCCTCCGCGACGGCCTCCATGACGCCCGGCATGGGCGGCTGCACCCGCACCCGTTCGTGGTAGCGCGCCCGCCGCTCCCCGTTGACCGTTTCCCGGTCCACGGACCGCCCCAGGCACTGCTCCAGATAGTCCATCGGGTGGAAGGTCTCGTAGGAGTATCCGCCCACATTGGCGGTCCAGAGGTCCAGCGGCAGCTCCTGCCCGAAGGCGGCAAAGGTCTCCCGCCACGTTCCGTAGAGCGTGGTCTCCGTGTCCAGGATGAGGCCGTCAAAATCGAAGAGGACGGCTTGGATTTTGTGTTCGGTCATGGTCGCTCCGGAAGTCTCCTCTCGTTCCCAAGTTTCACTTGGGAACGGGCTTGCCGGCAAAGCTGCGCTTTGCATTTGCGCCTGTTCCCTGGGACACCGCCCTGCGCCGCCGGAATCGCGAAGCGGAGCTTCGCTGCCAAGTGCGTTCCCAAGTAAAACTTGGGAACGAGGCGAAAGATGGACGGCATTCTCCCATGGTCACGTCAATGCTCCAACACAATCTTGATCGCCCCGGATTCCCGCTTGTTGAGGAAGGCGCGGACGGCCTTCCGGTAGTCGCGCATGGGGAAGCGGTGCGTGATGAGGACACCGGGCAGCTCCGGCAGCCCCGCCAGCACCTCCGCCGCCACGTCGAAGGAGCTGCGGCCGTCGCGCTCCGTGCCGTGGCAGTTGACTCCTGTGACGCGCAGTTCCCGCGCCCACACGGGGGAGTAGTCCAGCGCGGCCGGCGAGAAGTTGATGCCCAGCAGGACGACCGTGCCGCCGCCGCGCGCGAGGCGCAGGGAATGGCCCAGGCTCTCGCCGCCGCCCACAGTGTCGAAGACCACGTCGAAGCCCCCCAGCACGATCTCGTTGCCGAAGAGGCCGCGCACGGCGCGCGCGCCCGTGGCCGCCGCCGTCCGCGCGTAGAGCCCGCCGCCGCCGGACAGCAGCCGCGCGCCGAGGGCTTCCGCCGCCCGCGCC
>JAKPUV010000359.1 GCA_029554925.1 Candidatus Hydrogenedentota bacterium
GCGGCAGCGACGTCACCGGGTCCATCGTGGCCCGCGCGTCAAAGTCGGACCTGTACGAGAACTGGACCGACGTGTCCGGATTCCGCATGACGGACCCGCGCATCGTTCCCTCGGCCCGTCGCATCGAGGAGGTCACCTACACCGAGCTGCGCGAGCTGTCCTACATGGGCGCGACCGTTCTCCATGAAGAGGCGATTTTTCCCCTGCGCGAGCCCGGCATCCCCATCCACATCCTCAACACCAAGGCCCCGTCCGAGCCCGGCACCATGATCGTGGCGGAGCGGGAGGCGGAGCGGCCGGTCTGCGGCATCGCCGGACGGGCGGGCTTCACGATGGTCAACATTGAGAAGACCCTCATGAACCGCGAGAAGGGCTTCGGAAGGCGCGTGCTCACGGTGCTGGAGGAGATGAACATCAGCTGGGAGCACCTGCCCACGGGCATTGACACCATGTCCCTCATTCTCCGCGACGACGAGCTGAAGGGGCGCGGCGAGGAGCTGGTGGCCACCCTGAAAAAGTTCCTCTCGCCGGATGTCATCACCCTCAGCCCCGGCCTGGCGATGGTCGCCACCGTCGGCCAGGGCATGAACCACCACATCGGCGTCGCCGCGACGCTCACCGCCGCCCTCGCGAAGGCCGGCGTGAACATCCGCGTCATTGACCAGGGCTCCTCGGAGATGAACATCATCGTCGGCGTGGAGGAGAAGGACCTCGTGGCGGCGGTGCGGGCCATCTACGAGGCGTTTGAGGCCTGGGAGGGCCGGAGCTGACGGGGGAAACCGCGCGGGGCGCTCAGTCCGCCGCGCCGGAGCCGCCGCCCAGCAGTGCCCCCAGCGCCCGCAGCAGGTCGTCCCTGGTGTAGGGCTTGCCGAGGAAGCGCGCCTTGCCGGACGGCACCCTGCCCAGACTCTGGTCGGCGCTGAAGAACCCGCTTACGGTGAGCAGGCGCGTCTCGGGGTTCACCTCGTACAGGCACCGGAGGTATTCCGAAGCGGGCATGCCCGGCATGTTCAGGTCGCTGACCACCGCCGCGACTTCGGGCCAGTATTTCCCATAAAACGACAGGGCGGCCGCCCCGTTTGACGCCGTGACCACCCGGTACCCCCCCGTCTCCAGAAACGCCGCGTTGATCTCCGCCAGTTCGGGCTCGTCCTCCACCAGCAGGATCGTCTCGCCGCCGCCGCGGGGAACCGCGGATTCGGGCGCCGGCGCCGGCGACGGCAGCGCCTCGCCGGACAGCGGGGGCAGCAGCACCTCAAACCGGGAGCCCTCGCCGGAAACGCTGTGGCAGAGGACATGGCCGCCGTGGGCCGTCACGATCTCCCGGACCATGTACAGCCCCAGGCCCGTGCCCTGCCCCTCCTCCTTCGTCGTGTAGAAGGAGTCGAAAATGCGGCCGAGGCGCTCCGGGGGAATGCCGCCGCCCGTGTCGGCCACGGTCACGCGCACCCAGTCCCCCCGGAGATCCCCCCCGCAGCAGGCGCAGCTTTCCCCGCCGAAAGACACGTTTTCCGTCACCACCGTCAGCAGGCCCGCCCCCCGCATCGCGTCCACCGCGTTGTTCGCCAGGTTCATCAGCACCTGGTGCATCTGCACGGGGTCCGCGCTCACCGGGCGCAGTCCGGGCGCCAGGCTGAACTCCAGCCGCACCGCCCGCGGTAGCACCCGGCGCCACACCTCCCCGATGGCCGCAATCTCGCCGTTCAGCAGCACCGGCTCGCGGCGGGTCTCCGTCTTCCGGTTGAACGCGGCGATCTGGCGCACCAGCTGGCGCGCACGCTCCGTGGCGTCCAAAATCTGCCCGATCTCCGGACGGGGGCTCCGTCCCTGCGCGCACCGGTCCGAGGCCAGCTCGGCATACCCCATGATCACGCTCAGCACGTTGTTGAAGTCGTGGGCGACCCCGCCCGCAAGGAGCCCCACCGCCTCCATCTTCTGCGACTGGATCAGCGTTTCCTCCAGCCGCTTGCGATCCGTGATGTCCAGGAGCACGCCCGTGACCACCACGCACTCCCCGTCCCCGTCAAACTCCGCCTCCGACCGGTTGTACACCCACCGCTCCTCCCCCGTGTCCGCCGTCAAGATGCGGAACTCCAGATCCAGCGGCGTGCCGGTCAGCGCGCCCGCCCAGGCGGCGTCCACCCGTTCCCGGTCCTCCGGGTGCGTCAGGGCAAGCATGTGCGGCGGCGCCACCTCCATGTCCTCGGGATATCCCGTGATCTGGCAGGTCTTCGCGGAGCAGCGCAGGGTGTCCGCCTTGCGGTCATAGTGCCAGCTTCCGATGCGGGCCACCTCCTGCGCCCGGCGCAGGTGCTCCTCCGTGTCCCGCAGCGCGTGCGCCGTGCGCCGCTGCTCCGTGATGTCCCGCACCAGCCCCTCCAGCGCCGCCGGATTCCCCTGCGCGTCGTTCACCACCCGGACATGGGGCTCCATCCACCGGATTTCGCCGCCCTTGGCAAACGCGCGAAACTCTTTTTCCGTGGGCGTGCAGCCCCGCCCCGAAACGATGCTCTCCCACTGCCGGAAGAACTCCTGGTGGTGGTCCGGATGCAGCACCTGCAGCGCCAGCGCCGGATTGGCAAGAAGCTCCTCGCGGCTGCATCCGTAGTAGGCGATCGCGGCGCGG
>JAKPUV010000361.1 GCA_029554925.1 Candidatus Hydrogenedentota bacterium
GAGCGGCCCACCATGGCCGACGTGGACAACGCCGTCGTGCTCGAGCTGCTGGGCGACCGCTGCTTCCAGGCGGAGCGCGGCAAGGGGGTGAAAATCACCGCCGGGGGCCAGCCCCGCCGCCCGAAACTCTCTGCCAACACCGAACTGCGCACCATGATCTGGTCCATGACCGTGCCGGGGCGCCCCGCCGAGCTGGTGTTCCCGACCGTGGCGCGCCTGATCGACCATTCCAGCCTGGAGGGGGGCTTTTTCGCTTGCAACAGCACGGCTTACAGCCTGACCCGGCTGCTGACCAACCAGTTGGACGCCTGTGTGGACATCGCCAACCGGTACCACCGGGACATTCCGGACAAGGTGCAGCGGCTGTTCGAGAACGCGGGCCAGGGCAAGGTGATCGGCATCGCGCCCTACGATCTGGCGGCGGCCCTGCTGGTGGCCCAGGAGGCCGGCTGCGTGGTCACCGACGCCTATGGGAAGAGCTTTGACGGCGTCCTCCTGCTGGACAGTTCGGCGGGCAACCACCTGTCCCTGGTGGCGGCGGCCAACAAGGGGCTCCATGCCAAGCTCATGGAGTTCCTGGGCAGGCGCATCGAGATGCTGGAAAGCCGTTTCCGGGCCCTCCCCACCTCCTGACGCCCGAAGGCCGCGCCGTCCCCCGCTTTCCGCCGGAACGGGGAGGGACTCCCTGCCCCGCGCCGGAAGGAAATGTCCGGTTGCGGCGCGGCGGCCCCGTTTCCAGGGTCGCGGGGGGAGGTTCGGGGCATGTATACTCAGCCCCCGACAGGTCTTCAGGACGGCGGGCGCGGGGCGGAGCCCCCACCCGGCCCGGAAAAAGGGTAAACAATGACCGACGTCAGGCGAAGCGTTTCAATCGTGGTGCCCGTGTACAACGAGGAGGAGTCCCTCCGCCCGCTGCACGCGGAGATCACGGCCGCCCTGGGCAGGACCCCGGCGGTGGCGGACTACGAGATCATCCTGGTGGACGATGGCAGCCGCGACCGCTCGGTGGAGGTGTGCCGGGAGCTCCACGCGGCGGACCCGTCCCATGTGCGGGTGATCGTCCTGCGGCGCAATTTCGGCCAGACAGCGGCGATGGCGGCGGGCTTCGACGCCGCGCGGCACGAGGTGATCGTGCCGATGGACGCGGACTTGCAGAACGACCCGGCGGACATCGGGCTGCTGCTGGCGAAGCTGGACGAGGGCTACGACGTGGTCAGCGGCTGGCGGGCCAACCGTCAGGACAAGGCGCTCTCGCGCAAGCTCCCCTCGATGATCGCGAACCGGCTGATCGGCTGGATCACGGGGGTGCGCATCCACGACTACGGCTGCACGCTCAAGGCCTACACCCGCGGCGTGACGGAGCACATGAACTTCTACGGCGAGCTGCACCGCTTCCTGCCCGCGCTGGCGAGCTGGGCGGGGGCGCGGGTGACGGAAATCCCCGTGAACCACCGCAGCCGGCAGTTCGGCGCGTCGAAGTACGGCATCGGCCGCACCATCCGCGTC
>JAKPUV010000381.1 GCA_029554925.1 Candidatus Hydrogenedentota bacterium
AACGCGCTGTTCTGGGCGCTGGTCTTCATCATCGGCTATGTGTGGGTCCGTTTCGAGCTCCGGTTCGCCCTGGGCGCGGTGCTTGCGCTGGTCCACGACCTTCTGTTCACCGTGGGCGTTTTCTCCCTGATCGGCGGGGAAATCTCCATGGGCGTGATCGCGGCGCTGCTGACCATCCTCGGCTACTCAATCAACGACACCATCGTGGTGTTTGACCGGGTGCGCGAGGACATGGAGAAGTCCCGCGGCAAGGGCATCAAGTTCATGAGCGTCCTCAACGGGGCGATCAACGTGACCCTCAGCCGCACGCTGCTGACCTCGCTCACCACGCTGTTCGTGACGGTGGTCCTCGCCATCTTCGGCGGCGAGGCGATCCAGGACTTTGCGGTCGTCCTGACGATCGGCATCCTGGTGGGCACCTACTCCTCCATCTTCATCGCGAGCCCGATTGTCCTTCTCTTCCAGAACCTGAAACTCTCGAAGGCCCTCAAGGCCGAGAGTGCCGCCCAGCAGGACCGGGGCGGGCGCCGGCGCCGCAACACGGGCGGCGGGGCGACCGCCTGAGAACACCACGCGCGCAATAAAGAGGGCGCCTTCCGGACAAACCGGAAGGCGCCCTTTCCTTTGGCGCGCACCGCGTCAGGGGCCGGTGGTGTCGTTGCTGTGGTCCACGTGGCGGGGGTTGTGGTTCCTGGACACGAAGTCGTCCGGCACGGCCGTGGGATAGATCCCCGTGAAGCAGGCCGCGCAGAACGAGGCGGGGTCGCACCCGGTGGCCCCCAGCAGCGCGTCCAGCTCCAGATAGGCCAGGGAGTCCACCCCGAGAAAGTCGCGGATTTCCTCCACGCTCATGTTGTGCGCGATGAGCTTGGTCTTGTTGGGCGTGTCGATGCCGTAGTGGCACGAGTTGATGATCCGCGGCGAGGCGACACGGAAATGCACCTCTTTGGCGCCCGCCCTGCGGAGCATGGTGATGATCTTGCGGGCCGTGGTGCCCCGGAC
>JAKPUV010000386.1 GCA_029554925.1 Candidatus Hydrogenedentota bacterium
GGATACCCGCCGTGAGCCGGGGGGCCAGCGGCGGCGCAAGGAGAACGGGCAATGCTGGGAAAACTCCGTGTGCTCGTCGTGGACGACGAGCCGGAAATCAGCGGCATGATCGCCGAGTATTTTCGGGACCGGGGGCACGAGACCGCCACGGCGCAGAACATGGCGGAGGCGCTGGACGAGTTGCGCGGACGCCCCGCCGACCTCCTGATCACCGACATCGTCTACGCGGAGGGGCCCAACGGGCTGGAGCTCGCGCGCCGCGTCCGGGAGGAGCATCCGGACATCGCCATCATCGTGATGACGGCCTTTGAGGAGATGTACCCCCTCACCGAGGCGCTTCAGGCCGGGGCCGACGGCTACATCTCGAAGCCCTTCACCCTCAGCAAGTTCTCCCTCGTCTTCGAAAAGAGCTACTGGGAGACCCTGTCCCGCCCGGACTGGTGGGAAGCCCACGCGCCCGCCGAAAAGAACGGCGCCCGCCGCTGATCCCCCGCGTCACTCCCCGAAGATGCCCGCCAGGGCGGCCCGCACCTCCTCCATGTCGAAGGGCTTGTTCACAAAAGCCTCCGGTTCCGGCACGCCGAAGCGTTCGGCCACCGTCGCCCCCGTGTGGGGGATCCCCAGTTCCAGCTCGTTGAAGGCCGTCAGGAAGATGACGGGAATGTGGGCCGTGCGCCGGTCCTCCCGCAGTTCCCGGTAGACGCCGAACCCGTCCTCCCGCTCCCGCATCATCACGTCGAGAATGATCACGTCCGGGTGTTTGGAAATGGCCAGCCACAGGGCGTCGTCGCCGTCCTCGGCCTCCAGCACGGTCCCCCCCCCCTGCCGCAGGAATTCCCCCAGCACCAGGCGGAGGTCCGCCTCGTCGTCCACAATCAGCGCCTTCCGGCCTTCCGAATTGCCCATGTGTCACGCCTCCGGCCGCACCCCGCGCGCCCTGCCCAAAAAAGTCCGCGGGCTGTCCGGACTGCCGGCCCGGACAGCCCGCGGGGAAAAGGTTGTTTACTGGATTGTGATGGTCTGGGCATCGCCCTCGGCGGGCTTCTCGGGG
>JAKPUV010000413.1 GCA_029554925.1 Candidatus Hydrogenedentota bacterium
CCCGGCCTCCGCTATGGACGAGAGCTCCATTTCCAGGCGCCGCGCCGCCGCTCCCCGCCCGTACCTCCGGCGGTACTCCTCGCGTGCTACAGCACGCAGAGCCTCGGCGCTCCCTCCGTCGCACACGGACATGAGGAGCCGTCCGGCGGGGCGGAAGATGTCGAGGCAGGACGCGATTTCCGATGCCCCGGCCAGGGATGGACGGCAGCCGGCGAAAGCTCTGTCGAGTTCGGCCCGATCCGGCATCATCGCGTGCGGTGACGCGAACGCCCGCCCGGGCAGGGAGGCCTCGACGCCGCCCAGGGAGGAGGCGCGGACGAGGCGATGGACGCGGACGGACTCGATTCCGGTGAAGACCACGGGCCAGCATGCGGCGGGAGTGATCCCGGCGGCCATGAAGGCTCGCTCGGCTTCCGCAGGCGGCACGCCGAACCCGGGTGGGAGGACGGCGCCCAGAATGGGTCCGGTGAATCCCGAGCCACGAACGGCCGCCGAGTCCTCCGCCCTGAATACGAGAACGGCCAGCCCGCCCCCGCAGCCATCGGGCAGGTCGTCCGCGGACGCCCCCGTGGCGGCTCCGGACACCGCCTTCGAGAGGGAAGGCCACCCTCCGGACAGCGACAGGAGCACGACATTCGCCGAACCGATGCGCAGTCTTGCGCCGGCGCCCGCTCTGATCCCGGCGGACGCCGCGGCGGCTCCGAACTCGGCCTGGCCGTGAAGACCGTTCGAATCCGCCAAGATGACACCGGCAGCCCCCGGCGGCACCGAGGAAACCAGCCGCGCCGGCGTTTCTACGCCGTATCCGAAAGAGTAGCAGCTTCTTGCCAGGATCAGCGCGCCCATGCCGTTATACATACAAATGTTTGTATAGCAGGGCCAGCCCTGAGGGGCCAGCCCTGGCTCGAGATTGTTGAGTTATGTCTGTTACAGATTGCAGGCCAGTGAATTGACTATAATCGGATTCCCTCCGAAATGGAGGGTCATGCCTTGAACCCGCCGATCGAGGCACGGTTCTCCGGAACGGGGATCCCGGTACGGCGGCGGATCCCCGGCGGACAAGTCTGGAACGGACGGGAGACAGGCGCATGACGGGGCCTGGCTCTACTTCGGGCGGGAATGTAGCTTAAGGCCGATACTTCGGGAACGTCCGGACTGGAGGACGATGAGGACTTCCGACAGAGGGCACTGGGACCGGTTCTGGACCCGCGGCAGGAAGACCCGCGAGATCTACGACAACGCGGGACGCATAACCGGCGAGGTAGCCAGGACCATGGACGTAAGGGGCAGAACCTGCCTCGAAGTGGGCGCCGCGACGGCCCGCGACACGGCATCGCTCGCCGGGGCGGGGGCTTTTGCCGTCGCGCTCGACTACTCCCCCGCCGCCCTCGCCATAGCCAGGGCCGAATGCTCCGGCTCGGGGGCCGTTCTCGTCTGCGGCGACGCCTTCCGGCTCCCCTTCCGGGACGGCTGCTTCGACCTAGTCTTCCACCAGGGGGTGCTCGAACACTTCCGGGAGCCCGGAGGCCTCCTGCGCGAGAACGTCCGTGTCCTCGCGGACGACGGCCTCGTGCTGGTCGACGTTCCTCAGACGATCCACCCCTACACGATCCTCAAGAAGCTGCTCATCGTGCTGGGCGCATGGTTCGCGGGATGGGAGACGCAGTACACCCGGAAATCGCTCGAAGCTCTTCTCGCCGCCAACGGCCTAGAGCCGCGAAGAGCCTACGGCCGGTTCATGAGCCCTTCTCTCGCCTACAGGATACTCCGGGAGGCGCTTTTCAGAGTCGGCGTCAGGCTGCCTCTCTATCCGGTCCTGATCCCGCCGGTTCACCGGTTGAGGGCGAGGATCCGCGGGGCTGTCGAGGAATCGCCGCTCGGCCCCTCGCTCGGATACGTCGTCGGAGTCTTCGCCGGAAAGGCGGAAGCTCCGTCCGCAGCCCACGGCGGCGGGGAGGCCGGATTCAAAAACCAAGGAGCGGTGCGGTGAAGGTTCTCGTGCTAAACTG
>JAKPUV010000420.1 GCA_029554925.1 Candidatus Hydrogenedentota bacterium
AGGCTCCCATGCGGCGGGCACAACCGTCACCCTGACGCCGGTGCCTGCGGCGGGCTGGCACTTCGACCACTGGGAGGGCGACCTGTCGGGCGCTGCAAATCCCGCCTCGGTGGTCATGGACGCCGCCAAGACGGTGACCGCGGTGTTTGCGGTGGACCAATACCCGCTGACCATCCTGGTCACGGGGCAGGGCACCGTTGCCGCAGACCCGGCCGGCAACCCCCACACCACGGGCACGACCGTGACCCTGACGCCCGCACCCGCGGCGGGCTGGCACTTCGACCACTGGGAGGGTGATCTGTCGGGCAGCGCGACTCCCGGCCTGGTGGTGATGGATGCCCCCAAGACCGTGACGGCGGTCTTTGCCGAGACACTTTACGCGCTGAATGTGACCATCACGGGCGGGGGGACGGTTGCCCTCAACCCGCCCGGCGGCGCCTACGCCCCGGGCACCCAGGTCACCCTGTCGGCGACGCCCGACACGGGATGGCATTTCGACGAGTGGCAGGGGGATCTGTCGGGCGGCGCGACCTGGATCCAGGTGACCATGGACGCCGCCAAGTCGGTGACGGCCGTCTTTGAGCGGGAGGAGTACACCCTGACCGTGCTGCCCACGGACGGCGGCAGCGTCACCCTGGACCCGCCGGGCGGCACCTACCCCTACGAGACGGTGGTCACCCTCACCCCCCTCCCCGATGAGGGCAACCGCTTCGAGATATGGGGTGGCGAACTCTCCGGAACCGCGGAGCCCATCACCCTCACTGTGACCGCCAACCATTACGTGAACGCCTTCTTCATGCCTGAAACCTACACCCTCTTTGCGCCGAACAACTTCTGCGCCGTGGGGGCCACCCTCTATTTCCTCGCCACCGGCCCCTACTCCGGAAGGGAACTGTGGCGGACGGACGGCACCTATGAGGGCACGCGGCTGGTCAAGGATCTCTATCCCGGGCCGGACAGCGCGAACATCAACTTCCTCACCTCCCTGAACGGCGCGCTGTACTTCTTCGCCGCGAACGGCACCGAGTACGGGCTGTGGACCAGCGACGGCACGGCCGAGGGCACCGTCTGGGTGACGGGTCTGGGCGGCTCCCAACCGGCGCTGCCGCCGCTGCGGATCGGCGGCACCCTCTATTTCAGCGCCGTCAGCATCAACAACGGGGAGCTGTGGGCGACCGACGGCACCGCGCAGGGCACCCGCCTGGTGAAATCCTGGGGGCCGGACACGGGCTATCCCGCCTCCAATCCCGGCCAGCTCACGGACGTGGGCGGCGTCCTGTACTTCAACAACAGGACCCAGGTGGCCCCCCAGCAGATGACCCTGTGGCGCAGCGACGGCACGGCGGACGGCACGGTCCCCCTGGCGCAGAGCGTCAACATGGCGGAGATCGCCGGCCTGAACGGGCAGGCGCTTTTCGCCGCGGGCGATGAGCTCAACTATTCGCTGGTCGTGACCGACGGCACCCCGGCGGGCACGCAGGCGCTGAGAACCTTCGACTTCGGCCCCGGCGACTTCGCGGTGTCCGGCGGGCTGCTGTACTTCGGAGCCGAGGAGACGGAGGACTTCAACACGCACATATGGGCCAGCGACGGCGCCTCGACGTACAAAGTGGACGGCTTCAGCTACCGCCCGTGGGGCCTGACGGACCTGAACGGCACGCTCCTGTATGTCGCCCTTTACACCGACTCCGAAAGCCAGGTCCACTGCGGCCTCTTCGCGACGAC
>JAKPUV010000488.1 GCA_029554925.1 Candidatus Hydrogenedentota bacterium
CGCGCATGCACGCAGACGCCGGGGCCGGAGCGGGGCGTCTGCCCGCTGCCGGACGAGATGGGCGCGATTCTGGACGAGATCGCCGCGTCGGACGCCGTGGTGCTGGCGTCGCCCATGAACTTTTGGACGGTGACGGCGGTCATGAAGCGGTTCATCGAGCGGCTGGTCTGTTTCGCCTACTGGCCCTGGGGCATGGGCGCCCCAAAACGCGCCCGCCGGACCGCGCGCGCCGGGGTCTGATTGTCGCCTCGTCCGCCGCCCCCGCGCCGCTGGCGCGGTGGACCACCCGGATGGTCCCGCTGATGCGCTCGGTCCTGCGCATGCTGGGGGTCCGGCGGCCGGAAGTCCTGTTTGTGGGCCTGTGCGCCCTCCGGGAGCGGCAGCCGCTTCCGGAAAAGACGCTCCGGCGCGCGCGCGCCCTGGGCGGAAAGCTGACGCTGCCGTTGTAGTCCCCCAGGGGGAAAGGAACGCCCGTGAGGCCGGGTCCCGGAAAGATGCTTGTCACCGTTGCCCTGCTGCTGGCGGGATGCTCCTGCAATCCCCCGCCGGAACTGCCCGGCATGGTGATCAAGGCGGGCAACGGCGCGGAGGTGCAGGACCTCGACCCCCAGCAGGTCACCGGGGTGGCGGAGCACCGCGTGCTCTGCTCGCTCTTCGAGGGGCTGGCCGGGGTGGACCCCGCCACGCTGGAGCCCGTGCCCGGCGCGGCGGCGTCGTGGGACGTGTCCCCCGACGGCCTCACCTACACTTTTCATCTGCGGCCCGGGGGAAAATGGTCCGACGGCGCGCCGCTGACGGCGGAGGATTTCGCGTGGTCCTGGCGGCGCATGCTGTCCCCCCGCCTGGCCGCGGAGTACGCCTACCTGCTCCACTGCCTCCGGGGCGCCCAGGCCTACAACGCGGGCGACACGGACGACTTTTCCTCCGTGGGCGTCCGGGTGGCGGACCCGCTCACGCTGGTGGTGACGCTGGAGCACCCCACCCCCTACTTCCTCTCCATGCAGTCGCACTGCGCGTG
>JAKPUV010000505.1 GCA_029554925.1 Candidatus Hydrogenedentota bacterium
CCGTTGACCCAGTCGGGGTCGCACGACGACGACCGCATGGTCTCGCCGCCCCGCAGGCGCTCCAGCCCGTCCAGCGGGTTGCCGCCGAAGGGGGCCGGGGGCGCCGTCCGGCATCCCGCCAGCAGAAACACCGCGCACACCGCGCAAACAACCCGGCCGGCCGTCTTCGTCTTCATGGGGAGTCTCCTGTTTCCCGGGGAATGCGGACCCGTCCGCCCGCCCATTATAGCCTTTTCGAAGCGCCCCGCAAAGGGCCCCCGCCTCCGGGGGATTCCCCGACGCCGGGCGGCGCGCAAAGGGGACGCGCCGCCTTGGCGTGTTCTTCGGGCCAACGGGAACCCTGTCCCGAAACGCCTTCACAACTGCTTGCGTCCACCGACCAGAGGGGACAAGGGGCGGCGGCCCGCGGACGTGCTATCCTGTGCCCCGTTGCGGCGGGAATGACCCCGCTTTGGGAGAAGGATATTGGGTTCCGTGAGAAGCTGCTGTTTCGCCCTCGCGCTGGTGTGCGGGGGCGTGGCCCCGGCTTGGGGCGACACCGCCCCGGCGCGGCTGGCCGGGGTGTTCTGGTGGATGTCCGACGCCGACACGCGGCGGTCCGCGGAGGACTGGAAGGGGGAGCTGGACCAATTGCAGGCCCTGGGCGCGGACCTGATGATCGTGTCGGACCTGTCCGGCCGGGCTGGCACGGACACGCCGGTGGGGGAGGCGCCCCTGCGCGGGTTCTTCGACGAGACCGACCGCCGCGGGATGCGCGTCTTCCTCAGCACGCTGTCCATGCCGGACTGGTGGGTCCAGCCGGACCCCGGCCCCGAACTCGCCCGCGCCGAAAAGCGCATCCGCGACACGGTCCGGCTGTATGGGGCGCGACCGTCGTTCCGCGGATGGTATGTCCCCTACGAGCTGTACCACTTCACCGGCGCGCAGGCGGCCCTCATCGGCGCGCTCTACCGCGGCGTCGCCGAACGCTGCAAGGCCGCCCTCGACCGGCCCGTCATGATCTCGCCGTTCTTCCTTCTCGACCGGGACCGGAAACTGGGCGATTTCGACTGGGTCACCCCAGAGGAGTACCGCGACTTCTGGACCGGTCTCCTGCGCCAGGCCCCGGCGGTGGACATCGTCGCGCTGCAGGACAGCGGCGAGCACCTCTCCTGCTACACCCTCGACGACCGGCGGCCCTTCTTCGCCGCCATGAAGGAAGCCTGCGGCGCGGCGGGCAAGACCCTCTGGGCCAACGTGGAAAGCGGCGAGCTGGAGGTGGCCTCGCTGGACGACTACGTCGCGCGCTTCGGCCTCAAGACCCACGTGAACGACCCGAAGCTCGCCCCCCACTGGCGCGCGGTCCCGGCGGAGAAGTTCCGGGACAAGCTCCGCCTTGCCGGGGAGTTCACCGACACCGCCGTCACCTGGGGCTACCAGGAGTTCCTCCGCCCCGCCCGGGGCCCCCAGGCCGCAGCCGCCCACGCGGCCTACGCGGCCCTCATGTCGGCGAAGTAGCCCCGGCGACGCCTTCCTTTGGAGTGCGGCGGCAAGGACGCCGCTTTGGTTTTCCCTTCGTTCCCAGTTTTACCTGGGAACGGGAGAAATGAAGTCACGTCGGCGAGAACGCCTGCAAAGTAGACGCGGCATCTTGCCGCGTTCTTGGGGTTTTTCGTTGACCTGAAGAACGCGGCAAGATGCCGCGTCTACGTTTCCGGATAGCCCCGTCAGAACTCCACGGCCTTGAGCGCCTCGAAGTAGAGCCCGTGGCCGAAGTCGCTGGGGTGGTTGATGTTGTTGGCGAGGAGGCTGGGGAGATCTTTCCTTTCCAGCACCTTCTTCCAGATGCCGAACACGTCGGCATAGGCGCAGCGGGCTTCCTCCGCCGCGCGACGGGTGGCTTCGGCGTACAGCTCCATGCGGTGGGTGCCGAATTTCCAGTCCGGGTTGGGGGGGAAGGCGGAGTACAGCAGCACCTCCGCGCCGGTCTGTTCGCGGATCTGCGCGGTCATCGCCTTCAGGTTGTCGGCGAACTGCTCCGGCGTCGGTCCGGACACGTTGTGGTCGTTCATGCCGAAGCCGATGATCACGAAGTCCGGCGCGCGGTCGAGCACCTTCTCGCGCAGCCGCGCGAGGCCCTGCGCCGTGCCGTCGCCGTTGGTCGCGCCATTCTCCACGGTGATTTCCGCCTTCGGGAACTTGACGGACAGATATCGCGCCCACTGCTCCTGGAACTGCACCTCGCGGCTCCCCGCGTCAATCCCGGCGGTGATGCTGTCGCCGTAGGCGATGATCTTGAACGGGCCGCCCGCGCGCAGTCTCGCGGCGGTCCTCGGCAGCAGCGCCGCCTGGTCGCGGGGGGCGCACAGGGGCCGCGCGCCGCGCGCCCGGTAGTCCACGTAGACGAAAAAGGCGCGGTTGCCGAAGCCCGGAAACGCGGTGTGGTCGAAGTCCTTCTGCCCATAGAGCATGTTGGTCCGGAAGTCGGGGATGCGCGAGTTCTCCGTGCGCGCGACGGTTCCGGCGGCGGCGTCCACCACATAGTCGCGCCCCGCCTCGTAGACCACCGTGTCCGCCTGTCCGGGCGCATGGGTGCTGCGCACCACAACGGAGTCCCCGTCCACGTTCCCGTAACACAGCGCGCCCGGCGCGGTGCCCGCGAGCACCAGGCTGTCCCCCGTGACGGAGAGGAACTCCGGGGCCTCTGCCGCCCCCGCCCATGCGGACATCATCCCGCACGCCGCCAGCGCCAGCGCCGTCCTCACGGCCCGGCCGCATCCCGTGAATCGTGAACCCATCCCAAAAACTCCTTTCCCGGGCGCGCCGTTCACGCGCCCGGGAAAGAGTGTAACGGATTCCGCGCCGCCGGGGCGCCCGGCGCCCTCAGCGGTAGGCGGGGTTCACCCAGGCGCCTGCGAGCTGCGCCCTCGCGGGGGGCGGCGGCGGCAGCAGCGCCCCGGCATGATGCGCGGCGTAGGGGATGGCCGCGGGCGCCGGGGCCGGCACGGCGACGGATGCGGGGGCGTACACCGGCGCGGCGGACGCCACGGGCACCAGATGGTCCTCGTAGACCTCGGGCACATACTGCGTGCGCGTCTCGTAGAAGCCGCCGCCGAGCTTCACCCCCGTGCGCGGGTCGTAGGACTCGGGGATCCACACCTGCGTCGTCTCGTAGCGCGCCGGCGCCACCAGCACCCGCTCGGTGCGGTACTGCTGCGCCGGGGCGGCGCACTGCCGGGCCTGGGCGAACTGCGCCGCGATGCCGACGAGCCCGACCACGGCGTTCGCAATGCCCACGTCGCGGTACGCGTCGGCCATCTCGTTCTCATAGTCGTTCCAGCCGCCGTAGCCGCCATAGCCGCCGTAATCCCCGTAGCCGCCCCGGTTCATCAGGCCGCCCAGGGCGTCCATCACCCGGTCCCGGTCAATGCCCTTCCCCAGGTCACGGCCCGAGGAGCCCCGCCCCGACAGGGCGCCGGGCGCGCGGAGGCCGTTCCGGCCCGAGGACAGCCCGTCGCGCAGGGCGCGCCCCGCCGTGCCGCCCGAAAAGGGGTCCCTGCCGCGGGCGGACGGGATGCCGCGGAGGCTCCGCCCGCCGGGGCCGGACAGGCCCCGGCTGGAGCCGGCCCCGCGCAGGGACCGTCCGGGGGCTTTCAGCGCGCCGCTGCGGGCGGCGGAGGCCGCCGCCTTTCCCAGCCGCTCCAGGGGGCTTGCCGCCCCCGCCGGGGCCGCCGCCAGTCCCACCGCCACCGCCACACCGATGACCAACGTCGTGTACGCCGCTCTTCCGTTCATGGCTGTGCTCCTTGTAGGGTTCGCCGCGTTCCGCGCGGCGTCTGCCTCGTTCAATTGGTTCAACCAGCGCCACTCATATAGACGATACCGGCGGTGCTTTTCTTCATCACGGCGGGCAAAAAAATGTTGGAACCCCTTGCCCGGTAATCTCTTGACAAAAATAGGCGGCGGACCGGGTTCCCCTTTCACGGGCACCCTGCTATACTGGACCCATCGGTCACGCGGCGGCCGGAGGGGCACGGCGCACTTCCGGCGCGCGCGGGTGGAACGCCATGCCCGCAGGGGCAAAGGAGGGTCGGGTCATGTGTGAGCAGTGCACGCGGAGACAGTTCTTCGAGCGGAACGCCCTGGGCGGCATGGTGCTGGCGGGCGCCGCCGTGGCGTATGCCCGGGCCGCCGACACGCGGCCGGCCGC
>JAKPUV010000538.1 GCA_029554925.1 Candidatus Hydrogenedentota bacterium
CCGGCCGGACAGGTCCGACACGATCATGAGGTCCGCGCCCAGGGCCTGGAGGGCGTCGAGCTCCCCTTTCCAGTCCTCCGCGGACCGCCGCGTGTCGGCGTCGGACATCCACCAGAACACGCCCGCCAGCCGCGCGGGGGCGGCACCGCCCCACGCCGGGGCCATGCCCGCGCACACCAGCGCGAGGGCGAAACAGCAGCGTCTCACGGAACCCAAGGGCCTTCTCCCAAAGCGGGGGCTTTCCCGCGGCAACGGGGCACAGGATAGCACGTCCGCGGGCCGCCGCCCCTTGTTCCCTCTGGTCGGTGGATGCAGGCAGTTGTGAAGGCGTTTCGGGACAGGATTCTCGTTGGCCCAAAGAACACACCAAGGCGGCGCGTCCACTTCGCGCGCCGCCCGGCGTCGGGGAATCCCCCGGAGGCGGGGGCCCTTTGCGGGGCGCTTCGAAAAGGCTATAATGGGCGGGCGGACGGGTCCGCATTCCCCGGGAAACAGGAGACTCCCCATGAAGACGAAGACGGGCGGCCGGGTTGTTTGCGCGCTGTGCGCGGTGTTTCTGCTGGCGGGATGCCGGACCACGCCCCCGGCCCCCTTCGGCGGCAACCCGCTGGACGGGCTGGAGCGCCTGCGGGGCGGCGAGACCATGCGGTCGTCGTCGTGCGACCCCGACTGGGTTAACGGCAATGCCGACGCGCGCCCCATCGCGCCGGGGAAGACGCTCACCATCGCCGCGCTGGAGGGGCCGGGCGTCATCACGCACCTGTGGAACACCGTGGCGGCGCAGGACCGCGAGTATTCGCGGATGCTCGTGGTGCGGATGTACTGGGACGGGGAGGCGCTTCCGTCGGTGGAGGTTCCGCTGGGCGATTTCTTCGGCATGGGCCACGGCAAGGACCACCCGTTCAGCTCCCTGCCCGTGACGGTGACCTCGGAGGGCCGCGCGCGAAACTGCTACTGGCCGATGCCCTTCCGGAAATCGGCGCGCATCACCGTGACCAACGAGGGCGAGCGCGACGTGAACGCGTTCTATTACTACGTGGACTGGCACCAGGTGGACCGCCTGCCGAAGGACGCGGCGTACTTCCACGCGATGTACCGCCAGGAGCACCCGGCGGTCATGGGCCAAAACTACCTGGTCGCCGACATCGAGGGCCGGGGCCATTATGTGGGCACCCTGCTGAACGTGCGCCAGCGCACCGCGAGCTGGTGGGGCGAGGGCGACGACTTCTGGTTCATTGACGGGGCGGCGGAGCCGCAGCTGCGCGGCACGGGGTCGGAGGACTACTTCTGCGACGCCTGGGGCCTGCGCGAGATGAGCACCCCCTTCTACGGCGCGCCGCTCATGGAGGGCTACGACCCCATGCACCTGACCACCTGCTACCGGTGGCACATCACGGACCCCGTGGTCTTCCGCACGGCGCTGCGCCTCGAATTCGAGCACAAGGGCGTCACGTTCAACGACGACGGCTCCATCCGCTCCGGGTTCGAGGAGCGCCCCGACGACTTCTCGTCCGTCGCCTTCTGGTACCAGACGGAGCCGCACAAGCCCCTGCCCCCGATGCCCCCGGCGAAGCAGCGCGTCTACCGCGACTGGTTTGGCGTGGTCGAGGCGGAGGCGGCGCTGGACGCCGTGACGGTGTCGGCCGGCCCCGTGTCCACGCAGGACGGCGGCTACAGCGGCGCGCGGCAGCTCTTCTGGACCCCCGGCGCGGCGGACCAGAAACTGGACTTCCCGCTGGACGTGCCCGCGGACGGAACCTACGAGCTGGTGCTTGTCCTGACCCACTCCTGGGACTACGGAAAGTTCGAGGCCCAGCT
>JAKPUV010000547.1 GCA_029554925.1 Candidatus Hydrogenedentota bacterium
TGACCGTCAGCTTTTCCCCGGTCAGGGCGGTGGCCCCCTTGTCGAGCAGGAAGATCAGGCCGACGAACACGATGAGCAGCGCGCCGACGTTGAGGGCCATGTTCAGGCCCGTGGCGGCCCCGCGCGCCGCCGCGTCGAAGAGGTTCACGCTTTCGACGGGCATCTCGAAGCGGTGGGCGGCGGCGCCGGTCTCCGGCGTTTCCGTTTCCGGCACCATGAGCTTCGCCAGGGCGATGGCCGCGGGGGCGCTCATGAGCGACGCCGCCAGCAGGTGGCCCGGCTCCGCGCCGAAGGACGCGTAGGCCACCATCACGCTCGCGGCGATGGTGGCCATGTAGGCCGTCTGTATGGTGAACAGCTCGGAGCGGGTCATTTTCGCCAGATAGCCGCCGAGGGCGGTCGCGGACTCGATGCCCGTGAATACCAGCAGCGCGGCGCCAAAGGTCTCCGCGCCGGAGGTCTTCATGGTCCGCCGCATGAGCCAGGCCATGCCCCGCACCACGGCCTGGATCACGCCGAAATGCTGGAGGATGGCGGATACGGCCGCTACGAAGATGATTACCGGAAGGACGTTGAAGGCGAACACGGCGCTGATGACGAACGGGGCCTGCCGCGTCATCTGGCCGTCCGATCCCAGGACCATGGCCTGGTCAAGGGAGAACGCCTGGGACAGGGATCCGAAGAGGAACTGCGCCCCCGCGGTGGAGCCTTCGGTCAGCAGGTCGAAACCCGCCTTGACCCCCGCGAAGAAACCGCGCCCCCATCCCGTGCGCAGGACGAGCAGCCCCAGCGCCGCCTGGAGCCCGATGCTCCAGAAAACCACCCGCCACGGCACCCGCCGCCGGTTTTCCGAAAGCGCCCAGGCCATGACGAAAAAGCACACCAGCCCCAGCCCGCTGATCCCTCTCAACATGCGGCGTCCTCCGGGCCTTCGGCGCCGCGCGCCGGCGCGGGCTTTCCGGCAATGCAGATCAGGAAACACACCGGGCTGACGATCACCCAGTGCCAGGGCCAGCCGACGGACCACTCCCACCGGGTGGCGGGGAACATCCACGGCTGGAGCAGCAGCACC
>JAKPUV010000576.1 GCA_029554925.1 Candidatus Hydrogenedentota bacterium
ACGGGGCGGCCGGGACCGGTGCTGATTGACATGCCGAAGAACGTGAGCGCCGGCGCGTGCACGGTGGATCTATTCCAGGAGATGGACATACCGGGCTACAAGCCGTACCCGGAGAGCATGGACAAGGAGAAGATCCTGGAGATAGCTGAAGCGCTGAACAAGTCGCGCAAGCCGCTGATCCTGGTGGGTCACGGGACGATCATCTCGGACGCGTGTCAGGCGGTGAAGGATCTGGCCGAGAAGCTGAATGCGCCGGTGGCCAACACCTTGCTGGGCAAGGGCGGGTTCCCCGAGACGCACCGGCTTTCGCTGGGCATGGTGGGCATGCACGGGACAGCCTATGCGACCAAGGCCATGGTCGAGTGCGACCTGGTGCTTTCGATCGGCTCGAGGTTCGACGATCGTATCATCGGCCAGCCGGACAAGTTCTGCGCCAAGGCCACGAAGATCCATATCGATGTGGACCGGGCGGAAATCGGGAAGATGATCCAGCCCGATCTATACATCGTGGGCGATGCGAAGCCGATCGTCGAAGAGTTGACAAAGCACGTGGGCCGGCTGGACACGAAGGAATGGCTGGAGCACCTGGACGGCTACAAGAAAAAATACCCGCTGCATTACAAGAAGCAGGGTGGGTTGAAGATGCAGCACGTGATGGACGCGCTGTACGAGATGACCGGTGGCAAGGCCATCGCGGTGACCGACGTGGGGCAGCACCAGATGTGGGCGGCGCAGTTCTGGAAGACGGAGGGCCGCAACGACTGGCTCAGTTCGGGCGGTGCCGGCACGATGGGGTATGGGCTGCCGGCGGCGATCGGCGCGCAGTTGGGGAGGCCCAAGGACACGGTGGTGCTGTTCGCCGCCGACCATGGCGAGAGTCTCTACGAGCACGGCCATCTCGGCCACGGCCGCCATGTCTACCACGAAAACCTGCGCGTGCCCCTGATGATCCGCGCGCCCGGCGCGCCGCCGGGCCGCAGCGCATTCCCCGCCCATGGGCTGGACATCGGCCCGACGCTGCTTGCGCTGGCCGGCCTGCCAAAGCTCCCCGGCATGCAGGGGCTCAACCTCCTGGACACGGCGGGGTACGGGGAGGGCCGGGTGCGGTTCGCGGAGACGTATGGCGGCACCGTCACGCGGGTGCCCGGACTCCGCCAGGCCCTCGCCTCCGGCGGGCCGACGCACCAGACCGCTGTGGAGGGGAACTGGAAACTCATTCTGCGGCGTGGGCAGTCGCCGGAGCTGTATGACCTGGCCGGGGATCCCGGAGAACGGCGCAACCGGTTCCGGGATCTTCCGGAGACGGTTGACCGGATGACCGACGCGTTGGGGGGATGGACCGCAACGGTCGGCGAGCGGGCAGCCGAGCCCGCAAATCTCACGGCGGACGACCGCGCCGCCCTGGAGGCCCTGGGATACCTCAAGTGAAAGGGGAGACCGGGAGCCGCGTCGGACCCGTCCGACGTGTCCGACCTGTCCGACGGACAAATTGCCCTCACCAGTACGTGTAGAAAAGCATCTCCGTCAGAAGGGTCTGTCCGGCAAGAAAAGCCAGGACCGTCCAGAGTGCGGCGGCGCGGCGCTCCCTTTCGCAGATCCCGGCGAGGGCGTGCGCGGCGGGCGCGATCAGGAAGGGATACAGGTACAGGGCGGAGCGTTCCCCCTCGCCCCGGGCCAGGTAGAGGAAGTTCAGCGCCAGCGCCCCCAGCACCAGCAGCACCAGCACCGTGCGCGGCGGGAACAGCGCCTCTTCCCCGCCCGGTTCCCGCGCGGCGCGGCCGGGGCGGGCGCAGGCGCCCAGGAAGAGCAGGGACACGGGAATCCCCGCGAAGTAGAACCAGGTGGCGGGGTTGAAAAAGACGCGGAAGGTCCACCCGGGATAGCGCGGGTCCAGCTCGTCGAGGTGGTGCTGGTCCGTGTCAAACTGCGCCTTGGCGGCCTGGAACGCGGCGACATAGTCGAAGCCGGACCACAGGCGCACGGCGATGTGGACGGCGAGGAAGGCGGCGAACATGACCGCCGCCGTGCGAAACACGGCAGCCCACCGGTCCCGGCGGGGGAGCAGCGCCAGTCCGCAGAACGCAAACCACGCCCCGAGGCCCAGCAGCGAGAACTTGAGCAGGGACGCGCAGGCGAACGCAACCCCGGCGGCGGCGGCTGGGGCGGGGCGCCCCCCGCGGAGGGCCCGCTGGAAGAGCCACAGCGCCGCGAGGGTGAACGGGGGGAACAGGGCGTCGGCGCTGGTGGCGGTGAAGAGGACCACGCCCGGCGTCACGGCGTAGAGGAGGACCGCGACGGCGGCAGTGCGCGGCCCGAACAGTTCGCGCACCCATCCGTACAGGGGGAACACGGCCAGCGACGCCACGGCAACCGTCGCCAGGGACAGGGCGGCGGCGCTGTTGGTGACGACATAAGAGAGGGTCCACAGCAGGGCGGCGGGTCCGGGGGGGTGCACCTTGCCGTGCATGGAGAGGTAGGGATGGATGCTGAGATAGCGCCCGAAGAAGGCGCGGATCGAGGGGGCCTTCCCGATGTCGCCGATCACCTCGTAGGCCTCGCGCTGGTAGGCCTGCGCGATGCCGTGGAGTCCGCGAACCGCGGCGACAACGCAGGCGAACAGGGCGAGGAACACCACCACGCCCGTCAGGAAACGCGCCGAATGCGCGGGGGCCGGGGCGGACGGGTCCGCCAGCATGCCCGCGGCGGCGCTCCGGCGCAGCGCCCACGTCCCGAGGGCGAGGCAGAGGGCAATGCCCGTCGCCCCCGCCTTCCCTGGAAGGGCCGGCGCAAAGAGCGCGTAGAAGGGGGTCGGGTGGCCGTAGATGCTCTCGACGCCGACCTCCCACAGCAGCAGCATGCCCGCAAACCAGAGCGCGAGCGTCGCCGCGGCCCCGGCCGCCAGATGGCGTGCCGCGGGGGAGGGGAACGGTTCGGGGGTGTGCGCGGGGGGGGGCGTCATTTCTTCGGGTAAACGACCTCCGCCGTTTTCGCGTCAAAGTCCGCGCGCACCACCACGCCGTTGCTGAAGGTGGTCTCCTGCCTGCGCCGCGTGTCGTCGAGGAAACGGTGGTCCGTCATCTCGGCGAATGCGCAGGCCTCCTGCAGGGCGCAGGCCTCCTTCACGCGCGCGACCGTGGCGGCATCCGCCCCCGGTCCCACATAGGGCATGCCCGCGTTGAGCAGGCAGTGGACACGGCCCGCGTCGCCCTTCGGGATGCCCCAGCCGCCGTCCTCGCCCATTTCCCAGGGCGTCATCAGGCTGTCATGATAGACGAGGTTGAACAGGGGCACGGGAATGGCGCACGCGCCGCCCCCGCCGATGTTGGGATAGGTGGCGTAGGGGCCGTGGTGGACCAGGTGCAGGGTGGACGCGAAGTAGTCGGTCGGCTCCTCCGAGCTGACCACATACCCGCGCGCCTTCAGCAGGTCGAAGCACTGCCGCCGGTAGAGGGCCGACTCGGCGCGGGTGGTGGGGTGCTCTTTTCGCGCGCTCTCCTCCGGCGGCACCACGGAGAACACGTCGAGGTACGCGCCGCGCACGGGGATACCGTTGTCCACGAACCAGTCGTGGTTGCGGCGGACATAGCCCGGCGCGAAGCGCGGGTTGAGGAAGGTCTGCGGCCCGCCGCACCAGACGCTGTGCTCGTCGCGCCTGCCATTCAGGTGCGTCAGCGTGAGGCGCTCGTCGAAGGACGCCGCGTTGAGGTAGAAGTCGCGGTACTGGTCGTGGACCGCGGAGAAGTAGCCCATCTCCGCGCACTTCACGGCGAGGGCGCGCAGGCCCTCCGCGCCGCCCTGCTCTGCGCCCGCGGGGATGACGTCCGGGTGCCCGTCGTCGTACCCGTAGAAGCCCCAGCCGTCGAGGTGCACATAGGCCTTGTCAATCCCGGCGGCCTTCAGCCCCTCCAGGTCGGCCCGCAGCTTGTCAAAAGTGACCAGGCCGTGGTTGGCCTCCGGGGTTTCTTTGTTGTACATCGAGGCCTGCGGCACGAAATGGTACAGGGCGCCGAGGTGCACCACCGGGCGCCCGATCACCTCCGCGAGTGCGGGGCTGGCCGCGAGCTTTGCCCGCAGGGAGACGAAATCACCCCGCTCGATGACATGACGGCGGTAACGTTTCGCCAGGGTGACGTGGGTGGCGTTTTCGCTGAAGAGATAGCGGACGGTTCGCAGATAGGCCATGCGCCCCAGGCTGGCCTGCCAGGCCACGCCGGCGCGGGTGGGGCCGCCCTCCGGGTGGGTGTAGTAGCCCGCCGCGTCAAACGGCGTCTCCACGATCACCTGCGCGCCGTGGCCGTTCCGCAAGTGGCCCCACCACGGCATGTAATGCGTGCGCGAGTTGAAGGTCTCC
>JAKPUV010000585.1 GCA_029554925.1 Candidatus Hydrogenedentota bacterium
CCGTCTCCTCGGTGAGCGTGTTGGACCGCATGAGGCAGTAGAAGGGCACGCCGATCCGCCGGGGGTACTTCTCCGCGAACTCGACCAGCCAGTCATCCACGCGGTGCGCGAAGGTGTCGTCGGCGAAGCGGACCAGCCGCAGCGGGGGGAACTCGCGGCGCACCTGGTCGATCTCGTCCAGCACGTTGTCCACCGACCGCCGCCGGAGCACGGGGCCGCACTCCCTGAACATGCGGTTGAACGCGTGGTTGAAGCAGTAGGAGCAGTTGTAGGGGCAGCCGCGCCCGGTGATGAAGGACCGCAGGCCCGAGGTGCGGCAGTAGGGCATGGCCTCGTAGAAGGCCGCCCGCTCGGGAAAGGGGAACCGGTCGAGATCGTGCGAGAGAACCCGCCGCACGGGCTCCTTCGCGCCCCGCGGCACGAGGTTGGGGATGTCGTCAAAGGGCGCGCCCGCCTCCAGCCGGGACAGCAGTTCAGGCAGCGCCTCGTCGCCGTCGCCCTGGCAAATGGCATCAAGGCCCATTTCCTCCAGCACATCGGGGGAAAAGGTGGGGTGCGGCCCGCCCATGACCCGGAAGGGCGGCCGCGGCCAGTCCTTCGCCGCCGCCAGCACCTCCCCGTCCGCCTTCTTGAACATGGCCAGGTCCGCCGTGGAGGTGCTGTAGGCCACCACGTCGGGGCGGAAAGCCGCCGCCATGCGGCCCACGCGGTGGCGCCGCAGGATGGCGAGGCGGGTGTCGTGCCCCGCGCGGCGGCAGGCCCCGATGAGCATCAGCACGCCCAGGGGCTCCATGAGGAAGGGGGTGGAGGAGACGAACAGCACCTTCATGGCGTTTTTCCGGAGGGTGGGGGCGCGGCCGTGTCCGCGGCCGGGGGGCAGCCGCCCGTGTCGGGGCAGGCGGCGGCGGACGGCAGCAGCCCCTTGGTTGCCCGGTACAGCAGGATGGGCAGGAAGGCCGGCAGCAGCCAGGGCTGGGGATGGCTGCGCGCGAGGCGCGCCAGCCGCCTCGGATTCGCGTAGAACTGC
>JAKPUV010000601.1 GCA_029554925.1 Candidatus Hydrogenedentota bacterium
AGGATCATGGCGGCCGTCAGCCCGCCGGGCCCCGCCCCCACGACCACCACGTGTTTCTGCGCCGTTGCCATGCTCTCGTCTCCTCGTTCGCGCCGCCGCGCCCCGTATTCTACCGCAAACCGTCCGCCCGCCTAGCCCCCCGCGATCAGGCGGAAGGCCCGCCGCATGGTCTCCACGCCCCACCGGACGGGCGGATAGCGCAGCGCCGGGTCGGGGAACACCCCCCGCCGCATGACCGTGCGGTGATGCGTGAAGCAGTCGAAGCCCGTCTTTCCGTGGTAGGCGCCCATGCCGCTCTCGCCCACGCCGCCGAAGGGCATGTCGCGCCCGACGATGTGCGTCAGCGTGTCGTTCACGCAGACCCCGCCGGACATCGTCTCCCGCAGCACGCGCTCCCGGATGGCCGCGTCGCTGGTGAACAGGTAGAGGGCCAGCGGCCTGGGCATTCCCCGCAGGCGCGCCAGCGCCGCGTCCAGCGTGTCAAACCCCAGCACGGGCAGCACGGGGCCGAAAATCTCCTCGCGCATCACCGGCGCGTCCGGCGCGGGGTCGGCGAGGATCGTCGGCTCGAGGTAGAGCGTCTCCGCGTCGTGGCGGCCGCCGTGGACGATCCGGCCCTGGCCGAGGTAGGCCGTGAGGCGGTCGAAATGGCGGCGGTTCACGATGCGCCCGTAGTCCGGGCTGGCGGCGGGGTCGTCGCCGAAGAAACGCCGCAGTGTGCGGGCCATTGCATCCAGCAGGGCGTCCTTAATCCGCGCGTCCGCCAGCACGAAGTCCGGCGCGACGCAGGTCTGCCCGGCGTTCAGGGTCTTGCCCCAGAGGATGCGGCGCGCGGCCACCTCGGGGTCCGCGTCGGCGCACACGATGCACGGGCTCTTGCCGCCCAGCTCCAGCGTGACCGGAGTCAGGTGGCGCGCCGCCGCCGCCATCACGGCCCGGCCCGCCTCGCCGCCGCCGGTGAAGAAGACATGGTCAAAGCGCTCGCGGAGCAGGGCCTCCGCC
>JAKPUV010000604.1 GCA_029554925.1 Candidatus Hydrogenedentota bacterium
GCGGCCGAGGCCGCGCCCCTGATGGAAACGCTCGAAACGGCCCTCCGCGGCGAGATGGACCTCGCCCTCCGGCTGTACGCCGTGCAGACCGCCGACTCCCGCGTCGGCTACGAGGCCACCAACCACTACTTCTACATCCCCTACGACCTCGCAGCGAAGGTGGTCAACTGCCGCGACCTGCTGGAGCGGTGGCTGCCCGAGCAGCGGGCGAGGTATTAGGGTCTAGGGCGACGAGGTGCTGAGGAGCATCCGACGGATCAGGCGGATCAGACAGCCTGAGGCAGTCTGACCAGTCCGACCTGTCTGACTTGTCGGACGGTCTCTTTCTTCCAGCCCCCAGCCCCTCCCCTACGCATGCGGGTGGGCGTCCCGGTAGACCTGACGGAGGCGCTCGAGGCTGACGTGGGTGTAGATCTGGGTGCTGGAGAGGCTGGCGTGGCCGAGGAGCTCCTGGACGACGCGGAGGTCGGCGCCGGCGTCGAGCATGTGGGTGGCGAAGGTGTGGCGGAGGGTGTGGGGGGACACCTCGCGGCGGGCGGGGAGGATCATGCGCACGTATTTCTCGAGGATGCGCTGGACGCTGCGGGTGGTGAGTTTTCCGCCCCGGTGGTTCACGAAGAGGAAGGGGTGTTCCGGATCGCCGAGGGAGGGCCGGACGGCGAGGTACTCCCGCAGCGCCGCGAGGGCCACGGACCCGACGGGCACGATGCGCTCCTTGTTCCGCTTGCCGAGCACGCGGAGCATGGCGTGGTCGAAGTCCACATCCTCAAAGCGCAGGCCGACGAGTTCGGCGGCGCGCAGTCCGCTGGAGTAGAGCGTCTCCAGCACGGCGCGGTCGCGCGCGCCGAGGGGGTCCGAGACGTCGGGGGCCTCGACCAGCGCGGCGACCTCCGGGATGGACAGCACGTCCGGCAGGCCCTTGGGCAGTTTGGGCGCGTTCACCGCCTGGGCGGGGTTGGCCTCCATGAGCCCGACGCGCACGAAGAAGCGGTAGGCGGTGCGGATGGCGGCGAG
>JAKPUV010000617.1 GCA_029554925.1 Candidatus Hydrogenedentota bacterium
CCAGTTCCACGTCGCACTCCCCGGCCACCCAGAGGGCGTTGTCCAGCGTCTCCGGCCAGAGCGCGAAAAGCCGCTCCAGTTGGCGCGGCGACCGGAACCACGCCCCGGGCGGCGCGGCGTCCTCCGGACGCAGCGTGTCCACCAGGGCGTTGCGCCGGATCGCCGCCAGTACCCGGTGCGCCGCGTGGTGGCCGGGATCCAGGAAATGCACCGGCGCCACGGCGACCGCGGGCACGCCCAGCCGTTTCGCCAGCGCCACCACCGCCCCCGCGCGGCCGTGCGAGGACGCGTCCCCGTAGTGCTCCACCGCCGCCAGGGGCGACAGCCCCCGCCGGACCAGCCGCCGCAGCAGCGCCGGGTCCGCGCACAGGAGGAACAGGCGCGACGGGTCCACTGCCTCCGGCCAGGGCTCCGGCCATGTCGCCCCGCCCGCGCCTTCCAGATGCGCCGCCGTCACCAGGGCGCACAGGTCCGCATAGCCCCGCCGGTCCCGCGCCAGCACCACGCACGGCCCCAGATGCGCGCCCAGCAGGGGGCGCACCCCGGCGTCCCGCGCCGCCTGGTAAAACGAAACCGTGCCGTACAGCCCCCCGGTGTCCGTGAGCGCAAGGGCCTTCATGCCGTGCTCCACCGCCCGCGCCACCAGTTGGCGCGGCGCGGCCAGCCCCTCGCAGAGGGAATAATGGCTGTGGACATGCAACGGGATCATGGCTTCATGATACTGAAAGCAATTTCAGTTATCAAGGGGGCCGCAGATGAAATTGCCGACCCGGCCCTGTTACGCTGACCGCCTTCTGGAGAGACTTCCCATGAAACCGTTGTTGCTGATTTGTTTGACGGCCTCCCTGGTGACGGCGCCGGCGGCCGCGCCCGCGGACGCGCTGGCGGCGATGCTGGCCGCCCTGTCGCCGGGCACGCCCTTTGCGGACGTGCTGAAGGCGCACCCGGACGCGGTCTACAGCGATGCGGCGAAGCCGGAGGAAAAGCCCGTCCCCGACCAGCCGGGGGGGCTGCTGCTGCACTGGGAAAAGGACCCGCTGCTGGGGACGGCCTGCACGGGCGACCTGGGGTTCAAGGACGGGAAACTGTACGAGTATGTCCTGATGTGGACGGGCATCTCCGCCCCGCCGGACGAGGCCCGGAAACGGTTTTACGCCGCCGCGGTCGCGCGCCACGGCGCGGGGTTCACCCGCGAGGCGCTCCGGCTGAACCCGGACTCGCCGGTGGAGACCAGGGTGCCCGTGCTGTGCTGGGAGGCGGAGGGGGTGCGCACGCTGGCCTACTACGCGCCGCCCGCCGCCGACACGGGGAAGAAGACGGGCGCGCTGACCTATGCCCGGTTCCCGGCGGACGACGAGACGATCCGGTCCATGCTGGCGGGCGCGGCCCCCACGGAGGACGAGCGCGCGAAGACATGGGCGGAGATGGACGCCCTGCTGCCCGCGCAGAAGGCGGAATGAACGGAAAATCTCGAAGCCCCGCGGGAAAAAAGGTAGAATGAGGGTGTTCCGGCGCGGGGCGCCGGACGGGGAGTTTTCGCCGCATGGATTGTCCCGCATGCAGGAGCCCGCTGATCTCGGTGGAGTACCTCCAGGTGGAGGCGGACCACTGCGCCGACTGCGGCGGGGTGTGGCTCGACGCCGGGGAGCTGGAACTGCTGTCGCAGCTCACGGGCGGACTGGACGCGCCCCCGGAGTCGCGGTCGGCGGGGGACGGCGCCGAGGCCCGGCGCAGGTGCCCCATCTGCCGCGCGTGGATGGAGAAGCGCGCCACGGTCACCGCGCCGCCGGTGGTGTGGGACGCGTGCCCGCGCGGCCACGGGGTCTGGTTTGACCGGAACGAGCTGGCGGCGGTGCTGGCGCGGGGGCGTGCGGACGGCGCGAAGGTTGCGGAATGGCTCGGCGGCGTGTTCGCCGCCGGGATGGACGCGGAGACGGACGGGGCGGCCCCGGAAGCGGGGAACCCCGGAAACACCCAACAAGGGGAGAGCACACCATGAGCATGCTGATTGGACTGGCGGTTGTCGGGGGCGTCGCGCTGATGCTGGCGCTGTGGGTCGTCGGCGTGTACAACGGCCTCATCCGCCTGCGCAACGCCGTGAAGAACGCGTGGTCGCAGATAGACGTGCAGCTCAAGCGGCGGCACGACCTGATCCCGAACCTGATCGAGACGGCGAAGGGCTACATGAACCACGAGCGGGAGACGCTGGAGAGCGTGACCCGCGCGCGGAACCTGGCTGCCGGGGCGTCCGGCGTGGGCGCGCAGTCCAAGGCCGAGGGCGGCCTGAGCCAGGCCCTGAGCAACTTCTTCGTCGTGGTCGAGCAGTACCCCGACCTCAAGGCGAACCAGAACTTCCTCGCCCTGCAGGAGGAGCTGACCTCCACGGAGAACCGCATCGGCTTCTCGCGGCAGGCCTACAACGACGCCGTCATGACCTTCAACAACCAGGTCGAGATGTTCCCCGGCAACATCGTGGCGGGCATGTTCGGCTTCGGCAAGTCGGAGTTCTTCGAGATCGAGGTCCCCGCGGAGCGCGAGGTCCCCAAGGTGAGCTTCTCCTGAACCCCAGCGGCGCGCCGGGAGTGACCGCCCATGTTTGAACTGGTCCGGGCGAA
>JAKPUV010000640.1 GCA_029554925.1 Candidatus Hydrogenedentota bacterium
GCGGCCCTGCCTCGAGATCCGCTACACCCCCTATGCCGTGGTCTGCCTCTATGTCCTTGCCGGCGGCGCGCTCCTTTCGCGGCCCCGGCGGGGGACGCGGGCGGCGGCGGCGTTCCTCGCGGCGCTGCTGGCGTTTCAGACGGCGTGGTTTCTGCCCGCGGGCAGCCGCACGGCCTGGCGCGCCGCCGCGGAGCGCATCGGCCGGGAGGGCGGCCCGAAGGACGCGGTGCTGGTGAAGTCGGTTCCCCTGTGGGGGGTGGACGCCTTTCTGGGCAACCGGTCCCTGCCCCTGCCCCCGGTGATCCCCGCGCACACCCTGGAATCCGTGTGCCGCAAGGCGTCCAGCCTGTTTGCGGAGGGGAAAGAGAATGTCTGGGTGGTTTTCGAAATGGCGTTTTTCGGGCCGGACACGGTGGAGGAAACGCTCCGGAGCCGCCTGACCCCGCTGAATGTCATCGTCTCCTGCCGGTATTACCCCGGCATGATGGGACTGCTGCTGGCGAAACTGTCCCGAACCGCCGACGGCGCCGTTCTGCCGGCCCCGCCCGCCACCCCCGCGCCCAGTTTCACCGACTATGCCGCCCTGCTCGGGGCGGACAGCGGGGCGGTGGCCCCGGAGGAGCTGGACGCCGCGCGGGATGCCGTGGACCTGCCCCTGCCGGACGGCCCCTTCGCCTTTGGCGCGGCCGCCATGCTGCTTGCAGAGGAAGGGCGCTTTTCCCTGGCGGAGAGGTGCGCCCGCCGTGCCCTGGCATTCCAGGCGGACTATCCCCCCGCACTGCTGGCGCTCGGCATTGCGCTGGACGGCCTGGGCCGGCCGCGGGAGGCGGAGGCCAGCCTTTGCGAGGCCCTGGCACTGGATCCGGCCTACGGCCGTCTCTATGGTAGATTCTTCCACCGCCTGTTTGGGCGTCCCGACGCGGTCGGCGCCCTGCGGGAACTGGAGCGCCTCGCCCCCCTGGGGTATCCCTATTCCCTGCTGTCGCGGATGGCGTTGGGGCGCTTTCCCGGCGCGGTGGCGCCCGACGCCGGCATGCGGCTCCCCGGCGTGCGGGAGTACCCGCGATGAAGCCGGTCCGTTCCGGGGGAGGGGCTTGCCGGCCCGGGAGCGCCCCCCGCCATCCATCGTGGACGGGCCCGGACGAAATGCCCCGTCGC
>JAKPUV010000645.1 GCA_029554925.1 Candidatus Hydrogenedentota bacterium
CACAGCCCGGGTCATGCGCGGAATTTCCTCGACTGCGTTCGCAGCCGATCAGATCCGGTGTCCAACATCGATGCTGCGGTTGCTGCTGACATTCTGTGCCACACAGCGGATGCGGCGACACGGCTGGGGCGGAGATTGACATTCGACCTGGACGCGGAGGAGTATGTGAATGATGCAGCGGCGAATGCGCGGCTGAGGTGCAGGCCGATGCGCCGGCCGTGGCGACTGTGAAAGCAACACTCAACAATACGGAATCAGCGAATGACGGATTCCCCGCATTGAACAGCTCTTTATGGGTAAAATCAAAATTGGAATAAACATGGAGTTTGTCCGGCATGAGGACAAGAGTTTTGAGTGGGGGGTGGAGAAGGCGGCGGAGCTGGGCTATGAGTATGTGGAGCCCATGGTGCACTGGGGCCGCGAGCTGCTGAGCGAGGCGGGCTACTTCCACAGCGTCTCGATGCTGGACGACCCGCTGCGCCTGCGGCGGGCCTGCGAGCGCGCGGGGATCAGGATGTCGGGCCTGAGCGCGCACTGCCCGCTGTGCAAGCCGGAGATCAGCGTGGAGTACCTGAAGCAGGCCGTCCGCTTCGCGGCGGAGGCGGGCGCGCCGGTGATCAACACGGACGAGGGGCCGAAGCCCGCGTGGACGACGGTGGAGGAGGACCATGTGCTCATGCGGTACACGCTGTGCGAGGCGGCGGCGGTGGCCGCGCCGCGGGGCATTGTCATCGGCATCGAGCCGCACCAGCAGTACAGCAAGACGCCGGACGGGCTGGACCGCATCCAGGCGCTGCCGGCCAGCCCGGTGGTGGGCATCAACTTCGACACGGGGAACAGCTACCTCGGCGGCGAGGACCCCTATGTCTGGCTGGAGCGGGTGAAGGGCCGGCTGGTCCATCTGCACGCGAAGGACATCTCGGTCAGCCAGTCGGACTCCGAGCGGGGCAAGGTGACGGGCACGCCCGTGGGCTGCGCCTGCGGCGACGGCGTCATTGACTGGAAGCGCGTCGCGGACATCTGCCGGACCGTCCCGCAGGACATCGTGTTCTCCGTCGAGTGCGGCACGGTGGCCCAGGCGGAGCGGAGCATCGCGCACCTCAAGGCGGTGCTGGGGTAGGAAACAGCCGGACGCGCAGAATCCAGCCTCCGCGTTGAACCCGCGCCTCCGTTGTCACGACCGCAGGGAAAAGGGCAGAAGGAGCGACTCCCCGACGGCGGGCGGGGCGAAGGGCTCGAACTGCCCGTTCTTCCGCATGAGGAAGAGATACCGCTCCGCTTCGGGCGCCTCGGCGAAGTCGAGGCGGATGCGGACGGGCCCCTTCTCCCCCGTGGCCAGCACGGTCACCACCATCCCGTCCAAATCGCGCGTGTCGCCGGGCCGCAGCGGGTTCTCCGACGAGCTCAGCAGCCGTTCGAAGGCGCCCTCCAGCATTTCGCCGCCGAGCACTTCCAGTTCCATGGTCCGCTCCCCGGTGCGGGTGAGGCGGTGGTCGTGGGGCGCAAAGGAAAGGGTCCACCAGGACCGCGTGAGCGGCAGCCCCGCATGGGTGCGGATGATGGGCGGGTAGATGCCCGCGTAGGGGTCGGGCACGCAGGGGACGATCACCTGCCGCCGTGTGATGTCCTCCTGGTCCAGCGGGTTGCGGAGAATGCCCCGGTTCAGATGCGCACCCACGGCGCGGAGTCCCGCCGTCTGCACCGGCCAGGACAGGGGGGCGAACACCAGATGCAGGAAGAACAGCAGCCCCGCCACGGCGGCCGCGGCGCGGCGCTTTGTTGGCGTGCCCGCCTCTCGCGCGGCCAGCCAGGCATGACGGAGGACCACCGCCAGGATGACCGCGCCGCCCAGGGAGACCGCCAGCAGGAGGCGCGAGGTCATGATCGCCGAGAGGGCGGGGGCGGAGGCCATGGCGGTGCCGGGGCCGACCCACCGGAGGGCGCGCCGCTCGCGCGGGTCCATGCGCCGCCAGAGCACCGCGACCAGCAGCAGGATGAACGCAAGCGCCCCCGCGCCCGCGACAGCCACGGCGGGCGCCAGCCCGGGGATCAGCGTTTCCGCCTCGCAGGGAATGGAGAGAAACTGTCCGCCCGCGAGCTGGAGGAAGCGAAGCGGGGCCGCGGCAAGGTACTTCAGCGGCGCGGCGCCGGGGTCAATGTACATGTCGGAATGCGCCGCGCCGTATCCCGCCGCCCGGTACCACAGGAAATAGCCCAGCGCCAGCGCGGCGGCGGGCGCGAGGGACAGGGCGCGACGGATTCGTCCGTCCTCCGCGCCGAAGGCCTCATAGGCAACAACATACGCCATGATGCCGAGCGCGGCCTCCGCGCCGAGGAGTCCGACGGCGTATCCGAGCAGGGACAGCGGCAGGCCCGGCCGCCATCCGGTCTCCCGCCAGCGCAGGTGGGCGGCCAGCCCCAGCACGGCGGGCGCGCAGGCGACCACGGCGTTGCGGTTGGACCACCACGCGGCGGGGAAGAAGTGGGCGTCGTCCACCATGAAAATGACCAGCGCCAGCGCGCAGGCGGCGGGGGGAAGGACGCGGCGGAACACGAGCAGGGCCCCCAGGCACAATAGCAGATACCAGAGCAGGGAGTGCGCCTGAAACCCCGGGAAAGACTGTCCGAACAGGGCGCAGTCCAGCCGCATGAGCGCGACGGACAGGGGGCGGAAGAACTTCGCCTTGGCCTCGAGGTCCACAAACCAGGGAAAGGGGCCTGAACGCAGGTTTGCAGACATGGCCTCCGCGTTCCCCGGGGCGAAACAGTAGGGTTCCAGCGGGACGGCGGTCACCTGTTTCCCGTCAATGAGGATCAGGTGGAAGAAGTCGTCGCCGAAAAAGCCGAGGAAGAAGGCCGGGAGCATGACCAGCGCGGCCAGGGGCAGCAGGCGGCGGCTGTCCACAACTTCCAGGAAGTGCGGGATGCGGAACATGGGGGACTCCGGGGGATAAACGGGGCAAAGGACTGCCTTTGCCCGGGCCGACATGCTACCATATCCGGGGCGGCGCGCACGGGGCGCGCCTGCGGCGGCGGGACTGCGGCAACCAGGAGGCCTCGTCATGCCTGTGAAACCGGTGGACTGGCGCAACGGCCAGCTTTACATTCTCGACCAGACCCTGCTGCCCCGGGAGTGCTGCGAGGCGCGGCTTTCCACGGCGCGGGCGGTGTGGGACGCCATCCGCCGCCTGCGCGTGCGCGGCGCGCCCGCCATCGGCGTGTGCGCGGCCTACGGCGTG